>JAOUEE010000042.1 GCA_029858875.1 Acidimicrobiia bacterium | reverse complement strand
TCGTGAGTCTGCCGACGGCCCTGCTCATCGGCGCCGCGGTGTGGATCGTCGCTCTGTGGCTCAACGTGCGAGGGGCATCGCGCTTCACCCGCGAAGCACTGGCCTGACCCCTCGAGGGGCCGGCCCCGACCCAGGCGACCGGCGACCCGTATCCTGGGCGGCCATGGAGCGCCCGCCATCCGTGGACAAGCTGGCCCGGTCACTGGCCGACACCGGCCTGCCCCACCCCATGCTCGTCGATGCGGCACGCGCCGCCATCGCCGACGGCGACCACACCATGGCCCGGCACCACGCCGAGCAGACGGCTCGGAGGCTGCTCCAGCCCGTGGTGAACGCCACCGGGGTGCTGTTGCACACCAACCTGGGGCGGGCACCGTGGCCGGCCCACGACGCCGGCCGTTACCGCAATCTCGAGCTCGACCTGACCACCGGCGAGCGCGGGAGTCGCCAGTCCCACGCTCCCGCCCTGCTCGCTCGCGCCTGCGGGGCCGAAGCCGCGATGGTGGTCAACAACTGCGCGTCGGCGGTGCTGTTGATCCTGGCCGCGCTGGCCCGCGACCAGGGCGTTGCGGTCAGCCGGAGCGAACTGGTCGAGATCGGCGGCGGATTCCGGGTTCCCGACGTGATGGAGCAGTCGGGGGCCCGGCTGGTGGAGGTGGGTACCACCAACCGCACGCGGCGGGCCGACTTCGAGCGAGCCGTCGAGGCCGACGGGGTGACGTTGGTGATGCAGATCCACCAGAGCAACTACCGGATCGTGGGCTTCACCGAAAGCGTCACGACCGCCGAGCTGGCCGATCTCGGGCCCCCGCTCGTGGCCGACATCGGTTCCGGCCTGCTCGATGCGGCCTGCCCGTGGATGCCCGATGGTCCACCGGCGTGGCTCGAGGGCGAGCCGGCGGCCCGCCAGACCCTCGAGGCGGGCGCCGAGCTGGTGGCGTTCTCGGGCGACAAGCTGCTGGGCGGGCCCCAGGCCGGCATCATCGCCGGCAACGCCGACCTGGTGCGCCGCTGCGGCCGCCACCCTCTTGCCCGGGCGCTGCGCCCCGGCGGACTGGTGTTGGGTGCCCTCCAGGATCTGGCCCTCACGTACCTGCGTCGCGACGGCATGGCCATCCCGTTCTGGCGGATGGCGTCACTGCCGATCGACGGGCTCCAGGCCCGGGCTCGAGCCCTGGGTCGAGGGGAGGTGGTGGCCACCGTGGCCACGCCGGGTGGCGGCACCCTGCCCGGCGTGGAGATCCCCTCGGTCGGGGTCGCCCTGGACGGGGATCACCGTGAGCGGCTGCGCGCCGCACACCCGCCGATCATGGCGCGGGTGGTCGAGGACCGGACCGTTCTCGACCTTCGCACGATCGATCCCGATGAGGATGCGCACGTGGCCGCGGTGTTGGGGTCACTCGAGGATCCGGCGTGAGCGGGGTGTCGCCTTCACACGTGATCGCCACCGCCGGCCACGTCGACCACGGCAAGTCGACCCTCGTCCTGGCCCTCACCGGAACCGACCCCGACCGCCTGGCCGAGGAGAAGGAGCGGGGTCTCACGATCGACCTCGGCTTCGCCGCGACCGCACTGCCCTCGGGTCGGGGCGTGGCCATCATCGACGTTCCCGGCCACGTCCGCTTCCTGAAGAACATGCTGGCCGGGGTGGGGGCAGTGGATGCCTGTCTGTTCATCGTCGCCGCCACCGAGGGTTGGAAGCCCCAGAGCGAGGAGCATCTGCGCATCCTCGGCCTGCTGGGCGTGGAGCACGGCGTGATCGCGCTCACCAAGGTGGGGTTGGCCGACGACGACCTCCAGGAGCTGGCGCTGCTCGACATCGAAGAACACGTGGCCGGCACCTTCCTGGAGGGGGCGCCGATCATCGCCGTCGATGCCCTCGACGGCACGGGCCTGGACGACCTCCGGGCCGCCCTCGACGATCTGGTCGACCGCGCCCCTCGGGCGGCCGACGACGGTCGACCCCGCTTGTGGATCGACCGGGCCTTCGCGGCCAAGGGCGCGGGAACCGTGGTCACCGGCACGTTGACCGGTGGGCGGATCCGCGTGGAGGACGAGCTCACCCTCATCCCCCACGAGCGCCCGGTGCGGGTCCGCGGCATCCAGAGCCAGCACGCCGACCGCACCAAGGTGGCTCCCGGCAACCGGGTGGCGCTCAACCTGGGAGGCGTGTCCCACGACGAACTGACCCGCGGCGACGTGCTGATCCAAGCCGATCAGTGGCATCGCACCGACCGGATCGACGCCCGGCTGGCCGTGCTGGAAACGCTCGACCACGATGTCAGTCGCCGGGGCGCCTACCTGCTGTACGTCGGATCGGGTGAGCACCCGGTGCGTCTGCGCGTCCTCGGGCCCGACGCCATCGCTCCCGGCACCAGCGAGGCGGTGCGGATGTTCCTCCCCCACCGCCTCCCGCTGCGACCCGGCGACCACTTCGTGCTGCGCGAGGCGGGCCGGGCCGAGACCGTGGGCGGTGGCGAGATCCTCGACGTCGATCCCATCGTGGCCGCCTCGCGGGCCCGGCCCGACCGCTCGGTCGACCGGGTGATCGCCGAACGGGGCTGGATCACGGCCGATCAGCTCGAGCTGCTCACCGGTGAGCGGCGAGATCCCGATGCCGGCAGGTGGGTGGTGGACCCGGCCACGCTGGCCGCCGCCCTCGAGACCCTCCGTGAACGGATCACCGCGGCCCAGGGCCTGGGGCTGGACGTGGCGGTGCTGGACGACCGTGAGCGAGCCGGTCTGGACCTGCTGGCGGGTATCGAGATCGACGGCGGGCACGTACGCCTGGCCGACGAGGCCGACCCGCTGCAAGACCATCCGTATCTGGACGCCCTCCAGGCCTCGCCCTTCTCGCCGCCCGACCCCGACGACGTCGATCGAACAGAGCTGCGTGAGCTGGTACGGCGGGGTCAGGTGCTGAGCAAGGACGGCGTCTTCTTCGCCGCCGCCGCGGTGGATGCCGCCGCCGCGGCCATGTCCGACCTGCTGGCCGCCCAGCCGGAGGGGGTCACCGTGGCCGCGTTCCGCGACGCCCTCGGCTGCACCCGCAAACACGCGGTGCCGCTGCTGACCATCCTCGACGAGACGGGCCGCACACGCCGGCGCGGCGATGTTCGTATCGCCGGACCCCGGCTGCGCTCAGCTGAGGTCGAGCAATGAGCGGCGCTCGTTCTCGCTGAGGCCACCCCAGATGCCGTGTTGCTCGCCCCGGCTGAGAGCGTGATTGCGGCAGTCACCGAGCACCGAGCAGCTACTGCAGATCTCCTTGGCCTGGCGTTCGCGCTGGCGCTTCTCCTCTTTGCGCTCGAACCGGGGTGGGGGGAAGAACACCGTCGACTGCGGACCTCGACAAGCCGCCCGCAGCCGCCAATCCTGTGTTGCGATCAGAACACTCATATGCCGTCCCCTTTGGCCCCGCGGCGATACCCACGGACCCTAGGCGCGCCGTCTTCGGCGTGACAAGGGTCACGTGCACGCGTTCACAAGCAGGCTGCCCGGGCACGGCGTCACGACCGATCCCGGTAGTCCTTGGCCCCGCCCTCCTCCGGCTCGACCTCCAGTTCGAGCCCGGCGATGGCCACCACCCGCACCGCCTCGCCGGCCTTGATGGGGGTGGCCCGGTTGGTGTGGGCCCGCCAGAGAGCGTCGCGGACCTTCACCTTGCCGTCGGGGCTGACGTCGTCGACCGCCTCGCCCATCTCGCCGATCATCCACTCGCGCCCGATGGTGGGGGTGGAGAACCGGGTGCGCACCATGGCCGGCATCCCGTTGACCATGGCCAGGATCATGCCGATGAGGCCGGCGCCCAGGGTGATCCACGAGAAGTCGTGCTCATCGAAAAGTGCCACGGACCCGACGATGAGCGCGGCGACCGCGACGCCGGTCCACACGCGCGGGACACCGGTCTGTATGTCGACGGCGAAGGCGAACATGGCCAGCACGAGCAGGGCCACCGCCCATCCGTGGGCGGGCAACACGTCGAGGCCGTAACAGCCGGCGATGAAGCAGAACGCTCCCACCACGCCGGCCACGCCCACCCCGGCGGTGTAGAGCTCGAACACCAGCAGCCCCATGCCGATCAGGAACAACAGGTAGGCCACGGGCGGGCTGGCGATGGTGTGGAAGAGCTGGTCGAGCAGACTCATCCCGACGAAGAACGTCTGGGTGATCGGCTCGCGACGGGGCTGGCCGGTGTCACTGTCGACCACGCGCGACTGGAATCCCTCGAGGTCGATCAGGCAGTCGCCCAGGACCGGGGCCAGGCGGACGATGCCGGCATCGATCGCCTCGTCGTCGCCGAAGGCCCGGTCACGCAGACGGGACAACGCGTCGCCGAAGTACGCGCTCAACGTCTCGTCGGGCACGATCGACTGGCCCAGGTCACCGATCTTCGAATTGGGTGACAGACAGACCTCGTGGGCCACCGCAGCCAGTTGGGCGGTGCCGCCACGAGCCTGCGAACCGGACGGGCCGATCCAGATGGACACCGGGACGGTGGACGTGGCGATCCGATCAGCCAGCCCCCGCAGCGCAGCCTCGGAGAGCACCGATCCGTTGCTGTTGACCTGGAGCACCAGGTGTCGGGCCCCGGTGGCCTCGGCGTCGTCGATGGCGCCGTCGATGAAGTTGGCCAGCACCGGGTCGAGCAGGCCGCTGATCTCGATGACGTTGACGAAGCCGGGTTCGGTGGTCGGCACCGTCGGTTCGGTGTCCTGGGCCCCGACGGGCTGGGCCACGCCGGCCACCACCACCACAGCAGCGATGGCTGCGATGGTTACCCTGAGGGCTCCCATCCACCCGCCTCTCCACGCGGCCCGATCCCGGTACGAGACGAACCCATGGCGCCTGTCCTCGCGAGTCCTCAGCACGTTGGATCCTGACCAGTTCTTCGCCGCTTCTCGGGTGGTCATCGTCGCCGGTAAAGGGGGCGTGGGCAAAACCGTGGTCACCGCTTCTCTGGCCCGCGCCGCTGCCTCGCTCGGCCTTCAGGTGCTGATGATCGATGTGCAGGGCCGCAGCAGCCTCGGGCGGCTGTTCGACGACGGCGAGCTCACCTACGAGACCCAGGAGCTGTTCCGGCATGCCAGCGGAGGAACGGTCACCGGTCGGGTGCTGTCCCCGGACGAGGCCCTGGTGGAGTGGCTCGAGGACCACGGCATGAAGCGGGTCGCGCGGCGCATGGCCAAGACCGGCGTGCTGGAGGTGGTGGCCACGGCGACGCCCGGCATCAAGGATCTGCTCGTGTTGGCCAAGGTCAAGCAGCTGGAGCGGGCCGGCGCCGCCGATCTGATCCTCATCGACGCGCCGGCAGCCGGGCACGCCATCACGTTCATGCAGGCACCGGCCAGCCTGGTGGAGACGGCGCGGGTCGGTGCCATCAACCGCCAGGCCCAGGACGTGCTCGACATGCTGTCGGACCGGACCCGCTGCCGGGTCATCCTGGTGACCCTTCCCGAGGAGACGCCGGTCAACGAGCTCGTCGAGACGGCCTTCGCCCTCGAGGACGAGGTGGGACTGGCGCTGGCCCCGGTGGTCGTCAACGGCGTCTATCCCGTCCTCGACGGCCTCGACGGCTCGGCCCCGCAGGTGGCCGAGCCGGCGGCCACCGACCTGGCCGTGGCCGGTTCGCTGCGCCACCGGCGCCAGACCCTCCAGTCCGAACAGACGGCACGTCTGGCCGCCGAGCTACCGCTTCCCCAATTGGTGCTGTCGCACCGGTTCGACGGGATGTTGGAGCCGGCCGACATCGCCGACATGGCCGAGGAGCTGCTCTCGGGCATCGCCGCCCTCCCCGATCAGGTCATCGCATGAGTACGGGCATGACCGATCTGGTGGCCGATTCGCGCGTCATCGTGTGCACCGGCACCGGTGGCGTGGGCAAGACCACCACGGCCGCAGCCATCGCCATCGAGGGCGCCCGCCAGGGCCGGCGGGCGGTGGTGATCACCATCGACCCGGCCCGCCGACTGGCCGACGCTCTGGGGTTGGACGGGCTCGACAACGACCCGGCCCGCATCGATCTCGAGGCCCCCGGCGAACTGTGGGCCATGATGCTCGACACCAAGAGCACCTTCGACGAGTTGGTGATCCGTTACTCGGGGGACCCCGAGCAGGCCGAGGGGATCACCACCAACCGCTTCTACCAGAACGTGTCCACCGCGCTGTCGGGCACGCAGGAATACATGGCCATGGAGAAGCTCTACGAGCTCAACACCGACGAGCGGTTCGACCTGCTGGTGGTCGACACTCCGCCCAGTCGCAACGCGCTCGACTTCCTGGAGGCCCCGAATCTGCTGACCCGCCTGCTGGACAACCGGCTGTACCGGCTGCTCACCGCACCGGGGCGGGGCGTGCTACGGGCGGTGAACACGGCCGCGCAGACCCTGCTGCGCCAGCTCACCCGCGTGGTCGGCGCCGAGGTGGTGGAGGACGCCATCGCCTTCTTCGCCGCCTTCGAGGGCATGGAGGACGGCTTCAAGCAGCGGGCCCAGGACGTGCTCACGCTGCTGAAGAGCGAGCGGACGGCCTTCTTGCTGGTGGCCTCACCTCGCCACGACACCATCACCGAGGCCCAGCACTTCGGCGGGCAGCTCCACGAGGCAGGCATCACCGTGCGGGCCGCGGTGATCAACCGCATGCACCCGTTCTCGGCCGCGGTGTCGGCCGATGACGCCGAGGCCCGAGCCGAATCCGCCACCGGCCCGGCGGCATCGTGGTGGCGGGCCCTGGCCGACTTCCAACGCTGCGCCGAGGACGAACGCCGGTCGGTCGAGCAGTTCCGGATCGACCTGCCCGGCGAGGTCGAGTTGGTGACCGTTCCGATGCTGGCCGACGACGTCCACGACCTGGCCGGCCTCGAGCAGGTCCGCGCCGCGCTCGTGGCCTGATCGCCTCTCGGGGCCAGAGCGGCCCGCGGGCTAGGTCGGTGGATTGTCGAGAGCGGGACCAGCGGCATCGTGGTTGTCGACCACCGGGACGATGCGGTCGAAGCCGGTGGTGTGGAGCAACCGGGTGATGGTGGCACTGGTGGAGACCACCACAACCGCCCCCTCGTGCTCGCGCACTCGGCGGATGCCGCCGATCAGGGCACCCAGGCCAGCCGAGTCCATGAACGGGACATCGCTGAGGTCGACGATGAGCCGTTGGCGTTCGGAGAGCTCCGTGAGCGACTCTCGGAACGTGCCCACCGTGTAGGCGTCGATCTCACCGACCGGCCGACACGTTGTGTGGTCATCGTTCTCCTCCACGTGGATCTCGAGCATGTGACCTCCCCGGCCGCGTCCGCCGCGGACCGAAACAGTGGATGAGCGTGGCATCGTACTGGGCCCCCTCTTGGCTGCCTACGGCCATAGGACGACGGATGGGGTCGTCCGGTTCGCCGCGAGTACAGTTCGTAACGTGACTGACGTGTTGCTGGCCACGGATGCCGACTGGCTCTTCGACGAGATCGACGCCGCCCTCGGCGGTGATTTCATGGTGTCGCAGGTGCGTGAGGGCGCCCAGGTGGCGGTCGCGTGCGAACAGGTGGAGCCGGCGTTGGTCATTCTCGATCTCCAGATCGGCAACATGGGCGGCATGGCGGTGTCGATGTTGCTCACCCAGGAGATCCGGGCCGGTCGCCTGGAACCCACCCGGATCCTGATGCTGCTCGATCGCGAGCACGACACCTGGCTGGCCGGACAGGCCGAGTCCGACGGCTGGCTGGTGAAACCGCTCGACTCGTTCCGCATCCGCAACGCGGCCCGCGCCCTTCTGGAGGGTGGCACCGTGCAGGAGGGGCCGGTCGCCACGGGCTGAGGTTCGGGCCGCATCGGTTCACCACGCCGGTAGCATCGTGGCCTTACGGGCAGTGGCGCAGGTTGGTAGCGCGCCTCGTTCGGGACGAGGAGGTCGTGGGTTCAAATCCCGCCTGCCCGACGCACTTGTCTCTCCTCCCGCCGGAAACGGCCCTCGGCGCCAACGGCGCCCGCGCCGGCCGGGTTCAACTCCAACAGGCGGGAAGGGCTTCCAGGCCCCGGAAGATGATGGTCTTGCGCCAACGGGCCTCGGTGCCGATCAGGCGCAGGCCGGGGAACCGATCGAGCAGGGTACCCAGCCCGATCTCGGCCTCCACCCGGGCCAGTGCCGCGCCCAGGCAGTGGTGCACGCCGAAGCCAAAGGACATCGGTTGGCAGTCGGCCCGGGCGAGGTCGAGCACGTCGGGATCGGCGAAGCGGGCCGGGTCGCGGTTGGCCGAGCCCAGGATGGGCACGATCGATCGGTGGGCCGGCAGGGTCACCCCACCGATCGTCACCTCGTCGGTGGTTACCCGTTGTGTGAGCTGGATGGGGCTGTCGAAGCGCAGCAACTCCTCCACCGCGCCGGGCCGCACCGCGGGCTCGTCCCGGAACCGGGCCAGCTGATCGGGGTGGGCGAACAGGTGCCACAAGCCGTTGCCCATGAGGTTGGACGTTGTCTCGTGACCGGCGGCGAACAGCAGCACGGAGAAGGCGACCAGCTCTTCCTCGCTGAGCTGATCACCGCGATCGCGGGCCGCCACCAACGCGCTGAGAAGGTCGTCGGCCGGCTGGGCCCGACGCCGCTCGATGAGCGTGCGGAAGTAGCCGTCCAGCGCAAGGGCGGCCGCCTCCACCTCGTGCAGGTAGCCGCCGCCCCGCTCGTTGATGTCGAGGACCCGCACGATCTGGCGCACCCAGTGGTGCATGGGTCCGACATCACCCGACGGCACGCCGAGCAGCTCGCAGATCACCCGAGTCGGCAGCATGTAGAAGTAGTCGCGCAAGAGGTCGGCACGCCCGTGCGGCTCCAACTGGTCGAGGAGTTCGAGGGCGGTCTTCTCGATCATCGGCCGGGCCGCCTCGGCCACCCGGGGCGTGAAGGCTCGCGACGCCAGCCGCCGCATCCGGGTGTGGTCGGGCGGATCCATCAGGATCAGGAACCGGTTGATCATGGTCGGCAGGATGCCGCTGCGGGTGCGACGGAACCGGCGCCGCTCCAGATGGAACAGGGCCCGCCCCGGCGCCTCGAGCACCCGGCCCTTGCCGTGGCGACCGGCCCCGAAACTGATGTCGACGTTGTTGTCGATGCTCGACATCGCCGGGTGCCGCAACACCTCGAGCACATCGTCGTACCGGGTGACCAGGGTGACGCCGAGCATCGTGTGGTGGACCGGATCGGCCTCACGCACCCGCGCGTACATCGGGTACGGATCGGCCCGGGCCCTCGGATCGGCCAGGAACCGGAGCACAGAAGGTTCGAGAAATCGGCTCATCGGTCTCCCCGCCCGACCCTAGCCCCCTCCTCCCCTCCCGAAAGCGGCGGCGAACCTCCGGAAAGGGGCTGCGGACAGCACCGGAACGAGACCTTCGTCCCTCTGCGGGAGGGGTCATCGACCGTACGGTGAGCGGGTGGACGCGCAGGCCGCCGAGATCATCTTCAGCCTCCTCGTCGCCGGTGCCTTGGTCCTCACCGTCGTCGTGCTGGTCAGTGGCGACAACCCGGTCCGGGCCGAGCTGCGGCTGGCCGCGCCGGGACTGGCCGCGACGGTCGCCGTCGGCGCCACGGCCGGCAGCCTGTACTTCTCCGAGGTCCGCCACTTCACGCCGTGCGAGTTCTGCTGGTACCAGCGCATCGCCATGTATCCCCTGGCCGTGATCCTGACCATGGCCTGGTTGCGGCGGGACCGCACGATCAGGCCCTACGCCCTCGCGCTGGCCGGGATCGGCGCCGCCCTGTCGCTGTATCACTACCAACTCCAGCTGGTCCCCGATCAGGGGTCCAGCTGCTCGGCCGACGTCCCGTGCACCTTCCGGTACATCGAGGTGGCCGGGTTCGTCACCATCCCCCTGCTGGCCCTGGGCAGCTTCGTCCTGATCATCACGCTGCTGCTGGCCGCGCCCACCGCCCCCTCGTCGCCCGATCCAGGAGCTCCGACTTGAGCAATCGCCCGAAGCGCGTCAACCCCCGCCCCTCCCGGCTCCAGCCCCGACAGCAACAACAGGACCGGTCTCGGCGCACCCGGGTCCTCATCTGGGGCGCGCTGGGCCTGCTGGTGGCGGTGGCCGTGGTGATCGGGGTCGCCGTGGCCGACAGCAGCAGTGGCGGCGACGGCGTGGAGACCGGCTTCGCCGAGACCCTCGGCGACCCGCTCCCACCGGACGACGACACCGACGACGCCGTGGGTCTGCTCGCGCCGTCGTTTCGGGCCCAGACGACACAGAACACCGACGTCGTGGACGTGATCACCGACGACGGCACGGTGCGGGCCATCGGGTTCTTCACCCACTGGTGCAGCCACTGCCGAGCCGAGGTGCCTCGGGTGTCGAAGTGGCTGGCCGACAACGACGTACCGGCCGGCGTCGAGCTCGTGGCCGTGTCCACCTCGGTCGACGCCGGCGCCCCCAACTACCCTCCGTCGGCCTGGTTCGAGCGCGAGGACTGGCCGGGCGACGTCCTGTCCGACAGCGATCAGGACACGATCGCCACGGCCTACGGTCTGGCCAACTTCCCGTACTGGGTGCTGGTGGACGGCGACGGGCTGGTGGTGGAGCGGTTCACCGGCGAGCTCACCGAGGCCGAGTTCACCGCATTCATGGACCGGGCCGAAGCGGCCGTCGCCTGATCGACGAATGGAGCGACCGATGAACGACAACGACCAGTTCGATCCACTGTCTCCGGACGTGTTGCAGTCACCCTGGGCCGCCTACGCCGCGTTGCGGCGTGAGCATCCCGTGATGCGCCTCGACGGCGAGCGCATCGGTCGGCCGGGCGAAGACGTGTACTGCGTGTCGCGCTACGAGGACGTGCGGACCGTGCTCCTCGATCCGGCCACGTTCTCCTCACGGGCCGCCATCCCCGCGGCCCGGCCGTCCCCGGAACTGCGGGCCCGACTGCGCGAGGTCATCGCCGAGGGCTGGCCCGAGGTGTCGACCATGCTCACGGAGGACCCGCCGTCGCACACCCGCTACCGCAGCCTCGTGTCCAAGGCGTTCACCCCCCGACGGCTGTCGGCGGTCGAACCTGAGGTGCGGGCCATCTGTGTCGAGCTGGCCAAGGCCTTCGACGGCGCTCCGGTGGTCGACTTCATGGCCGGGTACGCGGTTCCCATCCCCGTTCGCACCGTGGCCGTGGTGCTGGAGGTCCCCGACTCCCGCCAGGCCGACTTCAAGCGGTGGGCCGACTACTCGGTGTCCGCCATCGGTCGTTCGATCAGCGACGACGAACGGGTCATCGCCCAGCGGGCGATCGTGGAGCAACAGCACTACTTCGCCCACGAGATCGAGAAGCGACGAGCCCTGCCCCGCGACGATTTCCTGTCCGACCTGCTCAACGCCCGGCTCACCCAGCACGACGAGGTCAGCGGCGAACCGTTGACCATGCCCGAGATGCTGTCGATCATCCGCCAGATCCAGGTGGCGGGCAGCGAGACCACCGCCAGCTTGCTGACCGAGCTGATGGTCTTGCTCGCCGACCACCCCGACCGGTGGGAGGCCATCAAGGCCGACCGGTCCCGCATCCCCCTCGTGGTGGAGGAGGCCCTCCGGCTGTCCAGTCCCAACCAGGGGCTGTTCCGCGTGGCCACCGGAGACACCAGCATCGGGGGTGTCGCCATTCCGGTCGGGTCGACGGTCTGGGTGATGTTCGGTTCCGCCAACCGTGACGAGGACGTGTTCACCGACTCCGATCGCTTCGACCCCGACCGCCGAGACCAGCTCGGCCACCTGGCGTTCGGGAAGGGCCCGCACTACTGCCTGGGCGCGGCGCTGGCTCGAATGGAGGCGCGCATCGGCCTCGACGTCCTGGCCGACCACGTCGACACCATCGGCATCGAGCCCGGCCAAGGCCTGACCTATGCCCCCAGCTACGTATTGCGGGGCCTCGAGTCGCTGCAGGTGAGCTTCACCTACCGCTGAGACGGCCATCGGCCGAGCCGAGCGGCCCGACCGGTCAGCTGTGGGTCGCCTTGGCGCTGGCGTAGGTGTGCCAGCGATGCTCGTCGAAGTCGTAGAGCTTGCAGGCCCTGGTGTTGGCCACGTACTCGCGCATGCGCAGCTTCGTATCGGCGATCCGACCCGGGAAGGCCGCCTCGATCGCCGCCGTCGCTTCGTCGAGGTGATAGCAGGGGATGCGCTGGTCCACGTGGTGGGGCACGTGCAGGAAGATGCCGTGGAAGAACACGTCCAACACCCGCGGGATGCGGAAAACCTTGGTGGCATCCATCTGGGCGGCGACCTTCGTCCACTCGCTCCGGGCCGGCCACGGCATGTCGGTGCCGATGTGGTGGACGTACACGGTGAAGCCGATGAACCAGTTGAAGATCAGGAAGGGCACGACGAACAGCTTGACCACCAGCCACAACGCCTCCAGAGCCGAGCCGGTGAGGAGTCCGACCGACACCAGCGTCCCCGTCAGGATGATGATGGTGACGAGCCGCAGGATGTTGCGATCCCGACGGATGCCGGCCTCCCACTTCCGCGGCGGTTGCTGGAGACGGATCATCTTGTTCCACCACACCTCGCGCAGGTAGTACACGCCCGGTCCGAGGGCCGACCACTCCACCCGGTGGCGCAGCCGCTGGAAGCGGTTGAGCTCGGCGTACTCGGTCGGCGTCACCGGGTGCCACACGAAGTCCATGCCCTGACGGGCGGTGTGCCGGTGATGGATGTGATTGTGACCCAGCACCCACGACTCGTAGATGTGTTGTGAGGGGACGAACAGCGCGATCCCGACCACCCGATTGAGGCTGCGGCTGGCGAACAGCGACCCGTGGGCGGCATCGTGACCCAGCACGAAGAGCCCGGCCACGCTGATGCCGGCCAGCAGCCACAGCGGAATCAGCAGCCACCACGTGTTGGTGAAGGCCAGAGCGGTCAACGCCGCCCCGTAGATGACCAGGTCACGTGCCACCAGCATCATCCCGGCTCGGGTCGGGCGCTCACGGCACGAGTCGGGGATGGCATGGACCACCTCCAGGAGCGTCTCGGGACCACCCGACACCGCGGGTGGTTCGGAGGGCCGGTCGATGGGCACGGCTTGAGCAGGGGGCATTTCGGGTGGATCCGATCGGTGCTGGCCGGTCACCGACCAAGCGCGGCAACCGGGGTTATCTGTGGTGTTCGATCCCGCCAGGCCCGAAAACGTCACATGAATTCGACGAGATCCTTGTCACAGCACGGCAGGGACGTTCGACCCTATCCAGCCCCCACCCCGCGATCGACGCTCGGGGAGAGCCATTCCGCCTGCCACGAGGGAGAGCAGACCATGCCCGATTTCCTTTCGCAGTATTCGATCCAGCGCTGGTTGGAGATGTGCCCCCAGGGGTATCTCGAGGACACGGTGTACGGCCGAGGGGCCGACGAGACCGAGCCCGACGAGGTGCTCGACAGCGAGCTGCTGCGGGAGGATGCCATCCGTACCACGGTGCAGTTGGTGGTGGGCGAACGGTGCGCCTTGGCCGCGTCATCGGGTCTCATCAACGCCGCCCCCGACTTCCCGAGCAAGCGTTTCCTGGCCACCCAGACCCTCGACGAGGCCCGCCACGTCGAGGTGTTCACCGAGCGCCTGCACGACCTCGGCGTGAAGAAGGACCAGCTGGAAGCCACGATCGAGCACTTCGCCAACCCCAACCTGGTGAAGTTCGCCGAGGTGCTGCTGGAGAAGGTCGACGACGGCGACTTCGTGTCCGGCGTGGTCGGTCAGAACATCGTTCTCGAGGGGATGGCGTTCTCGGTCTTCGAGTTGATGGAGACGGTGTCTCGACAGGCCAACCCCAAGTTCGCCCACACCCTCCAGGGCACGATCGCCGACGAACGCCGCCACGTCGGGTTCGGCGAGAACCGCATCGGTTCGTTGATCCGGGACCATCCCGAGAAGCGCCCCGAGATCGAGCAGATGCAGAAGGACATGACGTATCACATGCTGGCCACCTTCTCCGATACCTTCACCCGGGCCGCTCAGGCCATGGACGAGAGCCGCCAGCAGATGGGCGACGCCGTCTCGGCCCGAGGTGGCCAGGTCGAGTCCGCCGACTTCCACGGCACCGACCTGGCCACCGCGTCTCCCGAGGAGATGGAGGCGGTGCTGGCCGACACGGTGCTGGCCGAGTTCAAGACCCGGCTGGGCCGGATCGGGCTGGAGTACCAGACCCCGTCCGTTCCTGCCTGATGGGATCCACCAGCCCCGAGCTCGATCCCCATCAACTGGGCGAGGACGCCTTCTTCGACGAGGTCCAGTCCTTCGAGTTCTGGTTCCAGGCGGTGGAGGGCTACCTCAACGGCCGCCAGTACGGGCACGACCCCGACCCCGTCGAACCCCCGATGGACGAGGGATCACGCGACCGGCTGATCACCACGTTGTGCAACTACTGCGTGGGCGAAACCGCGGCCCTCGAAGGGGCCAGCGGCCTGGTCACCCTGGCCCCCAACCGCAACGCCAAGATCTTCATGGCGACCCAGGTGGCCGATGAGGCCCGCCACCTCGAGGTGTTCCTCCATCGGCTCCAGGAGCTCGGCGTGGACGACCCCGAGGCCGAGATCACCCGCCGGGCCAATCCCGCCCTGGTCGACTTCCGGGACCGGCTCCTGGCCCTGGTGGCCGACGGCGACTGGGACGCCGCCGTCTTCGCCCAGAACGTGATCCTGGAGACGATGGAGTACACGGTGTTCCGGTTCCACGCTGCCTACGCCGACCCCATCACAGCCCAGGTCCTGCGGGGCGTCGTCTCCGACGAGCGCCGACACCTCGGCTTCGGTGAGAGCGATCTCGGACGACGTCTGGCTGCGGACCCCAGTGGTCGGACGCGCTTGCGCGAGGTCAAGGACGACCTCGACGCCCTGGTGCTGGGCGTGTTCGAAGCGTCGTTCGACGAGTTGGGCATCCCGCGTGACGACCGCCCGGCCCTCGGACGCGACTATCTGCATACGGTCGAGCGGCTGGGACTCACGTGAGCGAGAGCATCACCGATCCGGTACAGGCCACGACCGCGGACGAGGCCCGAAGGACCTTCGAGCTCGAGGACACGGGCTTTCGCGAGGTTCCGAAGCGGTGGCGCAAGTTCTACCGGCACTGGCAGGGCCCGGGGGACGAGCTGGCACCGAACGAAGTGCTGTGTCCGGTGTGCAAGGTCGTGATCCGTTCGGCGCGCGAACTCCGGGTCGGCGACCGGGTCTACTGCATGCCGTGCATGTCACGAATGGTCATCATCGAAGGCGAGGGTGGCCGGCTCGAAGCCGAAGTCACCTACTGATCAGCGTCGCGAACGCTCGGCAGCGGCGCCGGCATCTCGTGGGCCAGCGCCGCCCGCACCGTGTCCTTGAGCGCCTCCATCGTGAGCGGCACCGGGAGCAGATGGCACCCCGGGAAGTCGGTGGGGTAGGAAACGGCGCGAGGACCGGGCACCTCGACCACCAGCGGCTTGTCGGGGTAGCGGCGCCGCAGTTCCAGCAACACCTCGCGGTTGCGAGGGTCGGTGTGGCGAAGGGTGTGCACCACCACATCGGCCTGCTCGCACGTGCGGCAGCCACCCTCCATCAACAACGCGCAACGACCATCGCCGCCTTCGGGGCCGCAGCAGGAAGCCACGTCGTACCCCTCGGCGATCAGCACCTCGCCCAGCGTCTCGCGGTAGGCCCACTCGGCCGCCTCCACGAGCACACGGGGTCGACCATCGCCGGCGAATTCGGACGGTTGGAGGGCGGCGGTCACAGTGGAACCTCCCGATTGACCACCACCAGCTTGGCCGACGGTGCCCCAGCGGTCCAGGTACCTAGGTCCTGATCTCATCGACGATCAGCAGCGCGGGGCCGATCCGTGAGCGCGGGGCGAGAAGTCAGGGAATGCCGACGATGACCTCACAGCCGTGGCCGAAGGCGAGCTCGTCGACACCCGGACCACCGTCGCAGCGATCGTCGGGGCCCATGCCACCCATCATCACGTCGTCGCCGGTCTGGCCCATGAGGTCGTCGTTGCCGATCCCTCCGGAGAGGTCGTCGTCGCCGATGCCGCCCTCGAGACGGTCGTGGCCACCACTGCCCAGCAGCACGTCGTGGCCGATGCCGCCGACCACGATGTCGTCGCCCCCGGACCCGTCGAGCACGTCGTCGCCCTCGTCACCCACCAGCACGTCGTCGCCACCGCGCCCCGGACGGGGATCACCGATGAGCTCGTCGTTGCCGATCCCGCCGTGGAGCTCGTCGTCACCGATACCACCGGCCACGATGTCGGGCCCGGCACCGGCATGGATGAGGTCGTCGGCGGAACCGCCGCGAATGCGGTCGACCCCGTCGTTGCCGTCGATGTTGTCGATCCCGCCACCGCCGCGAAGGATGTCACTGCCGTCCCCGCCCAGGATCCGATCCTTGGTGGGGCCGCCCAGGATGGTGTCGTTGCCGAGGCCGCCGCTCATGAGGCTTGCGCCCCGACCCGACGACAGGGTGTCGTCGCCGGCCCCGCCATCGAGGCGATCTCGGTGTTTCCCACCGTTGAGCACGTCGGCACCACCACCGCCTTCGATGTCGTCGTCGCCCTCACCGCCGAGGATGGAATCGGCGCCCGAGTTGCCCCGCAGGACATCATCGCCCGCATCGCCGCTGATGACGTCGGCACCGGATGAGCCGTAGATCGTGTCGTCCCCACCGAAGCCGGAGGCCGTGTCATCGCCAGCGTCCAGGCAGATCACATCGTCGCCGCCGAGTCCATGGACCACATCATCACCACCGAAGGTCCGGATGACGTCGTCGCCATCGGTGCCGACGATGACGTCGTCACCATCGGTGCCGGCAAGGGTGACCGCGCTCCCGTGGCAGAGATCGTCGGCCGCCGCCCCCGCGGCATCGACCGAGACGAGCAACGCGCTCAGTGTGACCGTGCTGATCAGCACCGATCGGAACACTCCTGTCACCACGGCACTCCCTCCTTGATGACCGGGCTGCCACCCGACCCGAGCGTACGACTCGCGCACCGTCATATCCAGGCACCTCCCATGGGCCGATCGGCCCTTCCCGGGGATCCCCAGCCTGGCACGGCGCCTCCGATCGGCGCCCGATCGCCCTCCAGGACATTCAGCGGCCGGCAACCGCATCGACCACGGCGGCGGGATCATCCGGGGGCTCATCGCCGTGCCAGGCGACGAAGCCATCGGGACGTAGCCGTCGAGGTGGGTGAGTACCACGAAGGCACCGCCCCAGTCGGGACGAAAGGCGCCCTCCACAGCACGGGCGAGACCCAGGCGCCGGAGATGCTCCATGGTGCGCGCACCGATGTGATTGGCCGTGGGGAAGGTCGGCCGGTCCGCCGGTCGCTGCTCGAGTACCACACAGTCGATCCCGCGGTGCCCCAGTTCGAGGGCGAGGCACAACCCGACCGGACCC
>JAOUEE010000321.1 GCA_029858875.1 Acidimicrobiia bacterium | reverse complement strand
GAGCAGCTCGTACCGGGCGATGTTGGCCTTCACCTGCTCGAGCGACACGGCGGTCTGTTCCCGGAAGTCCTCCTCGACCACGTGGGTGGCATCGGCCGGATACCGGTCGGGATCGGGGGCAGGTAGACCCTCGAACGAGTCGCAGGCCCACACCCGCCGCTCGGTGTCGCCGTGGGCCTCGAGGAGGGCCCGCATCAGGATCACGATGCCGCCGCGCCACACGCCGGTCTCGACCAGGTCGCCGGCAACGCCGACCCGCAGGGCTCGGGTGACCAGCTCGTCGACGTTGTCCAGCCGGGCGGTCCCGGCCATCGTCTCGGCGAACATCGGCCACTCCTTGCCCGCCAGGCGACCCTCCGGGTCCTCGAGTGGTTTCACGATGCGCAGCCCGGCCCGCTTGAGGATGGGCCACACCTCGTCGGGATCACCGAGCGGGCCCCCGGTGGGCCAGGCGATCACGTCGACCATCTCTTCGTCGATGAAGATCTCCCTGGTGAGACAACGCTTGACCAGGTCGATGTAGCGCGAGGCGAGTTCGGACACTGGTCAAGGATCGCAGGTCGGCCCCATCTCGGCGAAGTCGAGGCGGGTCGACCGGGTCACCGATCGGCCACATCGATCGGGTCGTCGGCCATCGTCAGATGGGTCTCGTCTCCGGTGTAGGGATGAGCCCGGGCGACGTCCTCGTCGAGCTCCACGCCCAGTCCCGGAGCGCGGGGCACGAGGAGATGGCCGTCCTCCACCTGCAGGGGCGAGCGCAGGATCTCCGCGTGGAAGCCGCTGAATTCCCGGATGCACTCGAGGATGAGGAAGTTGGGTGACGTTGCCGCCAGCTGGGCGTTGGCGGCGGCCACGATGGGACCGCAGTAACAGTGCGGAGCGATCTGGGCCCCGAAGGCTTCAGCCAGGCCGGCGATCTTCTTGGCCTCCAGCAGGCCGCCGGATCGGCCCAGGTTGGGCTGGAGGATCGACGCCGCTCCGGCTTCGAGCACGCGGGCGAACTCGGCCTTGGTCGTGAGCCGTTCACCGGCGGCGATCGGGATGCTGGTCTGGTGGGCCACCCTGGCCATCTCGGGGATGTTGTCGGGCGGGACCGGCTCCTCGAACCACAGCGGGTCGTAGGGTTCCAGCTGCCGGGCCAGGCGGATGGCCCCCGAGGACGTGAACTGGCCATGGGTGCCGAACAGCAGATCCGCTCGGGTGCCCACCGCCTCGCGAATGGCGGCCACGAAGCGCACCGACAGATCGATGCGGTCCAGCGACGGCTGATGGCCGCCCATGGCGGTGTAGGGCCCCGCCGGGTCGAACTTGACGGCGGTGAAGCCACGGCCGAGTTCTTCGCCGGCTCGAACGGCCGCCAGCTCGGGATCGAGGTACACATCGGTCTGGTCGCCGGGTTCGGGATACAGGTAGGTGTAGGCGCGCAGGGCGTCGTGCACCCGCCCGCCGAGCAGCTGGTGGATCGGCTGGTCCAGCGCCTTGCCGATGAGGTCCCAGCAGGCGATCTCGAGCGCGCTGGTGGCGGCCTGAAGCGTGGTGTCGGGCCGCTGGGTGAATCCTCGCCCGTAGGCCCGCCGCCAGAAGCGCTCGATGCCGAACGGCTCCTCGCCCACCAGAAGGTGATCGGCCAGGTCCTCGATGGCGGCTGCCATCACGTGGGGCCGGAAAGTGGCGCCATAGCCCTCGCCGTAACCCACCACGCCGTCGTCGGTGGTGAGCTTCACGAAGAGGAAGTAGCGACCACCGAACGCGGGTGGCGGATTGCCCACGATGAACGTCTCGACCTCGGCGATGCGCATGGCGCCAGTGTGGCCGACGCGGCGCGACCCGTCAGAAGGCGATCACGTTGCGCAAAGCGGATCCGCGGCGCACCTCGTCGGAACGCGGCGTTGATGCCGTCGAGGGCGAAGGTGCTGCCGATGAGAGCGGCGAGCTCGACCTCGTCGCGGCGGTAGGTGCGCAGTCCATGGGTGACCAGCCGGCTCCGGGCGTCGGTCAGAGGGCTGCGTTGGTCGAGGGCCAACATCGTGCGGCAGGCCACCGGCGCACCGCGACGAGACGGCGCGCACTCGCTGCACCAGCGCAACAACCGCACCACGACACGGCCGGAGATCGACGCCCGACCCCACCCCGGTGATGAGGCCCGCCGCCTCGTGGCCCCAGCCGCAGGAAGATCACCGCCCACAGGCCGTCGACAGAGGAGACATCGCTGTGGCACACCGCGTCCCGGACCGTGGTGCTGGTCATCGCGCCGAGGTCACCGGTGCCGAGGGGTGGCCGGTGACGGCTCAATCGACAGGCAGACCGGGTGGTAGGGAGACCGACGCGGTATCGAAATCGCTGAAGTCGGCCTCGGTGCCGACTCGCAAGAGATCGTCGACATCGAGGCCGAAGGGTGGCTGTGAACGCGCCAGCCGGACGAGGTGACCATCGGCGTCGATGTCGAGCTCGACCAGTGTCCCGGTCGTCGGATCGGTGCTGCGATACCGCATGAGGTGGTCGGTGGCGGTAGCCGTCCAGGGCCCCGGCGCCGCGGAGATGATGCGGGCCAAGGCGGCGACCGTGTCATCGCCCTCCTCGTCGAAACCGGGCAGGGCCACCTCGACGAGGGTGTCCGTCGACGCCTCCCAGGCACCTCCGTCATCTCGGCGAAAGGCCCGGTCACCGACCACGACGATCTGCTGGCCGGTTCCGGCACCGGGCTCGGCGCTGCCGGCCACGTCGAGCACACCCGTCCCGGCCGCCAGATCGACGACGGCCGACGCTTCACCCACCACGGTGCGCTGATCGCCGTAGGAGCTGACCAGGGACCATTCGGCGCGCATCGTGGTCAGTGACTCGATGGCGGTGTCGGCCCGGGCCAGCACCACCTCGTCGGCCACCGCCACGGTCGTGACGGGCGCTTCATCATCGCCCGAGCAGGCTGCGGCCAAACAGACGCCGAGTGCGAGCATGACGACGATCCGGTGCAGGCAGACCAGCGTACCCGGCCGGCCCGAAAGGGGGTTGGCGGAACGTCGTCGGTGGCGAACTCCGGACAGGGCCGCATTGCTCGGCGTGGCGAGGAGCGACAGCACACGGTCGCTCTGACGCGGCCGATCGACGACGAGCTCGTGGACAACACCGACCACCGATGAGCCGCCACCATCGGCTGCTCGTCTCGGCCATGGACGGTCCACCGTGGGCGGCCGCGCCGGCCGGTGACGGCAGGAAGGTCAGTCGCGGTAGTCGAAGGCGACCTTGATGGCGCCGCTGGTCTGCTGGCTGGCCAACGCGTCGAATGCGTCGCGCCAGTCATCGAGGCGGAAGGTGTGAGTGAGCATGGCCGACAGGTCCACCCGTCCGGCGCGGACCAGATCGAGATAGTGCTCCATGGCGTGGGCTCGCTGTCCCTCGACCGTCTCCATGCCGAAGGCGTTCGACCCCACCAGGCGCAGCTCCTTGAAGTACCAGGGCGTCCACTCGAACCGTCCGGGTGACGACACCCCCAGCTGCACCAGCGTGCCCCGGGCGGTCAGCACCCGGATTCCGGCCTCCACCGACTCGGGCGAGCCGATGGTGTCGTACACCACATCGATCCCGCCCGGATGGGCGAACGGCAGCCCCTCCCAGGGGTGATGGAGCACGCCGCCCGACCACGCGGCCACCTCTTCGACCACCACATCGGCCTCGTCGTTGCTGGTGAGGGCTGCGCCCAGATCGGCGGCCAGGGCCCGTTGCGACGCCCATCGGGCCACCGCGATCACCTCGACATCGGGGTGCAGCGCCCCCAGTACCGCCAAGGCCGACGAACCGAGTGCGCCGGCGCCGTAGACCAAGGCCCGCCCCCCGGGCGGTGGCGGATTGCGGGTGACCGCATGCAGCGACACCGAGAACGGATCGGCCAGCACGGCCACCTCGTCGGGCACGTCGTCGGAGACCGGATACACCATCGAACGATGGGCGGGCAGCAGTTCGGCGAAGCCGCCGGTGGCGTCGCTCGAGTTCCCGGTGTGGATCCCCGGTTGCAGGTCACCTTCGGTGAATCGATGGCACAGGGTGAAGTCGCCGGCGGCGCACGCCGGACAGGGAGGCGAGAGACCTCGGGGCCCACAGCCCAGTGACGGATACAGCACGACCCGGTCGCCGATGCTCAGGTCGTCGACGCCGGGCCCGGTCGATTCGACGGTGGCGACCACCTCGTGGCCCAGCACCTGCGGGAAGGAGATGAGGGCGGTCATGATGTTGTCGGCGCTGTCGTCGAAGTCCATCATCACCTGTTTGCTGTCGGACCCGCAGATGCCGCACAGGC
>JAOUEE010000320.1 GCA_029858875.1 Acidimicrobiia bacterium | reverse complement strand
CAGCAGCACAACGTAGTCGGTGGCCGAGTCGTGCATGTCCCACGTCTGGCCGTAGAAGCCCGAACCGGCGGCCCGGTGATCGGGCACGATGAACGCGGTGCAGTCGTCCTCTTGCACCGTGGCCGGATGGTCGCCCCCGAGGTGGGCTCGGACCGTGTCGACGAAGTCGGTGAAGCCACCCACCACGACTGCCTCGGCCGGCGTGATGCCGGCCCCGTCGGCCATGGCCGACATCTCGGCGAACAGGGTCGGTGAGTGCTGTTGGTGAGCCGGTAGGCAGGCATGGGCCAGTTCGAGCACGGCGCCCCGCTCGAGCGGACCGCCGCTCCAGGTGCCCGACATCACCAGTTGGACCCGCTCGTCGGTGTAGGCGCGGATCTCATCGGCGTGGGTCTGGCCGTGAGCGTGGCCCATGGCTTCGGGCGATCCGGTGATGTCGAGGATCCGGATGGGCGGCCGCTTCATGCGCGCTCCTTGAGGGTCTGGCCAGAGATTCAACACCATCTCGACCACCGCGTCACGATGATCGCGCTGCCAGCTCGATCATCGGGGGCTCGACGGCGTAAGGATCGCGCGAGAATGCGGGAGGCGGCTCGGCTGAGGTGGCGCGATGGTCGACACTGGGGGGATGGGAGTAGACCCGCATCCCGACCACGCCCGGATCCTGGTGGCCGAGGACGACGCCGCGGTGCGCGAGTCGCTGGAGATCGCCTTCCGCTACGAGGGGTACGAGGTGCAGGTGGCCTCCGACGGGGCCCAGGCCCTGGCCGCCCTGGGCCAGGCGCCGCCCGATCTGGTGGTGCTCGACGTCAACATGCCCGTGGTCGATGGCCTGTCGGTGTGCCGCACGCTGCGCCACCAGGGTGACCGCACCCCCGTGCTCCTGCTCACTGCTCGGGTCGACGTCCGTGACCGCGTCGAGGGGCTCGATGCCGGCGCCGACGATTACCTCCCCAAGCCGTTCGCCCTCGACGAGCTCATGGCCAGGGTCCGCGCCCTCCTGCGTCGGTCGGCGTACACCGACCCCGGCGATCGCCTCGTCGTCGATGACCTCGAACTCGAGCCGGCCAGTCGGCGGGCCCATCGGGGCGGTCGCCCCATCGAGCTCACCAAGACCGAGTACGACCTGCTCGAGTTGCTGATGGAGAACGCGGGCATCGTGTTGACTCGTGACGTGATCTACGACCGGATCTGGGGTTTCGACTTCGAGACCACGTCCCGCTCGCTGGACGTGTACATCTCCTATCTGCGACGCAAGACCGAGGTCGACGATGCCCCCCGGCTGATCCACACGGTGCGGGGCGTGGGCTTCACCCTGCGGGGCGCATGAGCTTCCGCACCCAGCTCGCGCTGTTGGTGGCGCTGTTGGTGGCGGTGGCCGCGGGTGTGGCCGGTGTGACGGCGCGCGTGTCGGCCGAGCGTGAGCTTGTCCAGGAGATCGACGGCTTCCTCATCGACCGAAGCGGCGTGTTCACCGAGGCGGCGCTTCCCCGTCCCGGCCGGGCCCCGCGGCCCTTCGTCGACCGCTTCGCCGACCCGCGACGCCGTCCGGGTGACACCGACCTCGCCGGCGACGACTCGGTGGTGCAGATCGTGGCGCCGTCGGGCGAGGTCGTCATCAGCCAGGAAGGCGGGGCATCGTTGCCCGTGCGGGCCGATGTCGATGCCCCCTATGCGTTGGAGGACGTGTCCGTCGACGGTCGACCGTTCCGCATGATCAGTCGCCCCATGGCCAACGGCTTCACCGTGCAGGTCGCCCGGGACCTGGCCGAGACCAACCGCGCGCTCGACGGGTTGGACAGACGGCTGGTGGCCGGGGTGGTGCTGGTGAGTGCGGTGGCCGCCGCGTTGGGGTGGCTGCTGGCCCGCCGCCTCACCCGGCCCATCGTCGAGCTCACCGCCGCGGCCGAGCAGGTGGCCGTCACCAAGCAGTTCGATCAGCCGGTCGCTTCCCGCGGTACCGGCGAGGTGGGTCGATTGGCCGACAGCTTCAACACCATGCTCGCCGAGCTGGGCACCTCACGGGCCCAGCAGCAGCGGCTCATCGAGGACGCCGGCCACGAGTTGCGTACCCCCCTCACCAGCCTGCGCACCAACGTGGAGCTGCTCCAGAACCCGGCGCTGCGCGACGAGGATCGCGCCCACGTCCTGGCCCGCCTCCGCTCCGAGTCGAGCGAGCTGTCCACCCTGATCGACGAGGTGGTCGACCTGGGAACCGACAGCCGGACCTCCGAACCGTTCGTCGCGTGCGACCTGGCCGAGATCGCCGACTCGGTTGCGCAGCGGTCGCGTCGGCGTCATGACCGCATCGTGGAGCTGGAGGGTGTCGACTCGGCGCCCGTGCACGGTCAACCGCAGATGCTGGGACGGGCCATGACCAACCTGGTCGACAACGCCCTGAAGTTCGACCCGGAAGGTGCCATCACGATGCGCGTGTCGGCCGACGGGGTGGAGGTGCTCGATCGCGGACCGGGGGTCCCCGCTGCCGAGATCGATCTGATCTTCGATCGATTCCACCGAGCGGCCACCAGCCGGGCGGTGTCGGGATCGGGCTTGGGTCTGTCGATCGTGCAGCAGGTGGCCCAGGCTCACGGGGGCTCGGTACAGGCGGCCAATCGACCCGGCGGTGGGGCCATCATCGGCTTCCGGGTGGCTACCACTCCACCGGCCTCCTGACACCCGGCCGACATCGCGGGCCTGGTCCAGCGGCCCGAGGTGGGTCAGCGAGTGACCCGCCACGCTCCCTGCGTCTGCTGCCACGGGCCGCCCCACTGCGTCTGGTTGCCGTTGATGGCGCGAACATTGATGGCGCTGCGCCGGTCGGCCCGCATGTTCCCCGGCCAGCGGACCTCGAACACCAACGTGCGGCCGTCGGTACACGGCACCACGCGGCGGCCCGCCCGCTGGTGCACGACGTCGTCGGTGCGCTGGCCGATGGCGGCGAACACCGTGAACGTGGTGGTGCGTCCGCAGCGCAACGAGACCCGAACCCCACTGGTGCTGGCGGTCCCGATGCGCAGCCGGGACGGGCCGATGTGGTGGACGCGAAGCGTCTCGGGGCGGATCTGGCGTCGGAGAGCGATGGGGCGCATGTCGATCGATGTGGTGTGGAGCGCCTGGCCGAGATGCGCGAACAGGTAGACCTCGGCCGGGCCGGCAGGCAGGATGTCGGCCCGATAGGGCAGGAACGGGAAGGTGGCGGCCGAGACATCGAGATCGACCCTCTCGGTCCCGTTGCAGCGGTCGATGGCGCTCGAGTCCTCGGCCGGGTGATACGAGCCGCCCGGACCGGGAGCGACGATGTGGACGTCGATGTCGACGTCTCGCAGCGGTCGGTGACAGATCACCTCGGCCGTGATGAGGGACCGGCCCTTGCCGGTGACCCGCACGCCCAGCAGCCGCACATCGAGGTCGTCCCCCGTGGACTGCTGCACCCGCTTCTCGAGATCGGGGCTGTGCAGGGTGATGGGCAACTCGACATCGGCGACCGACTGGCCACCGAGGGCCTCCACCTCGAGGGTGGCCGGGCCGGGGAGCAACCGCCGGAAGGGGTACCGCGGTCGGTCTTGGCGGGGAGCCAGCGCCAAGGTGGTGGACACCTGATCGGTACAGGACACCCGGGCGGCACCCGACACGGTGGCCGACCCGCTGTTGCGGGTCTGGCCGATCTGCCCGCTCAGGGTGACCACGGTCGGCTGCGAGCACTGGACGGTCACGTCGATGGTGCGGCTGGACCAACCGACGACTTCGACAACCAGGTCCCCGGCGGCTCTCGCACCGCCAGTGGGGTCCGTCTGTGCATCGGCCGCCGGGACGGACAACACGAGGCCGGCGATGAGCAAGAAGACGGCCAGTGGGGCGGCTCCGCGGCGTCGGATCATGACCCCATGGTCCCATCAGCCCGCTGTTGTTCGCCAGGCACCCTGCTGCTGCCACGGCCCGCGGTACGCGCTCCAGTCGCCGTTGATGGCGTGGACCGTCACGGCCGAACGGATCCCCGGCCGGCGGCGCGGGTCAGGTGATCGTCCCCAGGCGCCCTGGTTCGGCATCGGCTGACCCCGCACCACGTTGAATCGCCGTGCCGTGAGGGCGATCTCGGCCGTCCCATCGGGGGCCGCGGTGCTGGTGGCGATGAACTGCTGGTCGCACTCGAGTGGGTTCTCGGACGGTATGACCGCACTCGAGCACAGCGTCGTGCCCACCGCGAGGTTCGGCGTGTAGCCGGCACCTCGCACGATCACGGTCTGGCCGTCGATCACCCCGCTGTTCGGTGTGACGGTCATGGACGGTGCGGCGGCCA
>JAOUEE010000319.1 GCA_029858875.1 Acidimicrobiia bacterium | reverse complement strand
CGGCGTGGGTCTCGTAGCTGTGCACGTCGTGGCGCTCGGTGGACACGCCCATGGGAAGCACGTAGTCGGCGAACCACGATGTCTCGGACCACGTGGGGGTGAGGGCGACATGGCAGCGCACCATGTGCTCGTCGGTGAGGGCCTCCATCCAGGTGAAGCCGTCGGGATTGGTCCAGATGGGGTTGTAGACCCGTGAGAAGTAGACCTCGAGCGAGCCCCGTCCCTCCTTCAGGAAGTGGGGTAGCAGGATGGACATCTCGTGGTAGCTCAGCGGGAACTCGCGCGGCCACAACAGCTCGTTCCACGAGGTGATGCCCGGTGCGCTGAGCGGCGCCGCCGGGGCGAACTTGTTCATCCCGTTGCCGGCGGTACCGCCCTTGGTGGCGACGCTTCCGGTCAACACGTTGAGGAAGAACAGGCAGCGGGCGACCTGCCAGCCGCCCAGGTTGCCGGCGCCGGCGGCTCGCCAGTTGTGGGAGGCGAACTTGGTGGGATGGGCCCCGATCAATGCGGCGATCTCGCGGATGGTGGCCGCGTCGACCCCGGTCTTCTGTTGCGCCGCCTCGGGCGTGTAGTCGGCGTACTCGTCGAGCAGCGCCGTCCGCACCGAAGCCCACTCCAACGCCAGATCGGGCCGGGTCTCACGCAGGTACGTCTCCCAGTTGACCCAGCGTCGTACGAACGACTCGTTCCAGGCGCCGTCGACGATGAGCAGACGGGCGATGGCCAGCAACAAGAAGGCCTCGGTGCCCGGCCACGTGGGGAGCCAGTAGTCGGCCTTGGCTCCGGTGTTGGACAACCGGGGATCGACACAGATGACCTTGGCGCCCTTCTGCTGGGCCTCCATGATCCGCTGGGCGTGCGGGTTGAAGTAGTGGCCCGACTCGAGATGGGCCGAGATCAGGAAGATGACCTCGGCATTGGCGAAATCCGGGGACGGCCGGTCGTGACCCATCCACGACTGATAGCCGATGCGCGCGTTGCTGGAGCAGATGTTGGTGTGGGAGTTGTGCCCGTCGACGCCCCAGGCCTTCAGCACCCGGTCGGCGTAGCCGTCCTCGCCCGGCCGGCCGACGTGATACATGATCTCGTTGCGTCGGTCCTCGACGATGGCCTGGCGGACACGCGCGCCCACCTCGTCGAGCGCCTGGTCCCAGCTGATGCGTTCCCACTGGCCGCGGCCACGGGCTCCCACCCGCTTCATCGGGTACAGGATGCGCTCGGGATCATGCACTTGATTGAGCGTGGCCGGGCCCTTGGCGCAGTTGCGTCCCCGGCTCCCCGGATGCTCGGGGTTGCCCTCGATCTTGACGATCTCGTCGGTCTCCTGATCGAAGTAGGCCACCAGGCCACATCCCGCCTCACAGTTGAAGCAGGTGGTCGGCACCAGGGTGTACTTGCGCTCGACCCGATCGGGCCAGGCCTTGGCGTCGAGCTCGGTCCAGTCGTGCCACTGACCCAACGGTGGGTACTTCGACAGATCGGTCACGTTGTCCCTCCTGGGAACGGGCGCCCGCCGGTCATGACAGCGGGACCGACTGACCGGCCCGCACGAACGCATCCTCATAGGCGAACATGCCGGCCAACGCCGCCACGGCAGCCGCGGCCGGCAGCGCCGGTCCGGCGATGTCGGCGGCGAGGGCGATGATGACCAGCAGGGCCGGCACCACCAGCCCGACGATGACGCCTCCCCACCAGAACTGCCGGGCGTAGCGGCCTCTGGTCATGGCTTCGACGGCCAGTTCCACGTGGCGGCTGCCGTGGGAGGCGAGCTCGACGGCGATCAGGACGGCGCTGGCCCCGAGGCCACCGAGCAACACCCACCGAATCGCCGTGGGTTCGGGGATGGCCATCCCCAGGTCGAGCAGGGCGTACACGGCGCCGCCGGCGGTGACCGCCTGCGCCAGCAGCACCGGCAACAGCAACGGGGTCTGCCACAGGTCACGTCCTTCGCACTGCGCGAACAGGTAGGCCGTGTACCCGGCGGTGCCGGCCGCGCCGAGCGCTGCGGGGATGGCCAACACCTCGACCAGACCGCCCTGATCGGCCAGACCACCGACCCACCACAGCCCGCAGATCACGGCGAAGGCCAACAGGATGTAGGCCCCCTTCACCAACCACGACGACCAGTTGCCCCTGGTGAGCAGGAAGTGGAACCGTCCGGGCTGCTTGAGATCGCTCACCAGCAGGACCCCGGTGAGGCCGAGGAACACGCCGGCCACCATGGGGGGCACCACCCCGACGGCAGCCTGTTGATCGCTGTGGCCCATGAGCACCAGCAGCGCAGCCACCAACATGGCGCCGGCGGCCACCGCCTTGGTGACCAGATAGCCCGAGACCTTGGCCTTCCACGTCATGTGGTGGGCCGTGGTGTAGACGGTGCGTGCCACCACTCCCGGTTCGTCGGTGGGCTTGTGCCCGAGCTGCACCGGGATGCTCGGATGGCCGGCGGTGCGATCGGCCCAGATCAGGCCATCGTTGGCGATGGCCGTGCGGGTCGGGTCGAGTGAAGCCTGGTCGGCTCCGCGGTAGAAGACCTTGGGCTTGGTGTTCTGCTCGGGAGCCCGCACGGCGACATCGTCTCGGGCGATGATGCGGCTGATCTCCGAGGTCGGGTCGTCGAGGTCACCGATCTTGATGGCCTCGGTGGGGCACACGATCTGACACGATGGCTCCAGACCGACCTCCAGGCGGTGGTTGCACATGTTGCACTTGTGCGCGGTGTTGGTCTCGGGGTTGATGTACAGGGCGTCGTAGGGGCAGGCGTTCATGCACGACTTGCAGCCGATGCAGTCGTCGTCCTGGAAGTCGACCACCCCGTTGTCGGCCCGGAACAGCGCGCTGGTGGGACAGATGGTCATGCACGGCGCGTCGTCGCACTGGTTGCAGCGCATGACGTTGAACTTGCGGGCCACGTCGGGGAACGTCCCGGTCTCGATGTACTTGACCCACGTGCGATTGACCCCGAGCGGGACGTCGTGCTCGCTCTTGCAGGCGACCGTGCAGGCGTGACAGCCGATGCAGTTGTCGCTGTCGAGCAGGAAGCCCATCCGGGTCACGGGGTCCCCCCTCCGAGCGCTCGCCGCATGCCGGACGCACCAACAGGGTCGTCAGAGGTCATCGCAAAATGTACGGTCTTTCGCAACCCCGGTCAAGGACATCGCATCTGACCTCACGATGCCGTGGGTCGGAGGGCGCTGCGGGCGCCGGCCGTCCAGTCGCTCACGAACCGGAAACGATCGCCGCGGATGATGGTGGTGCGCCATTCGACGGGGCGGCCCTCGCGGGTTCCCAGCCGCTCGAGGAAGAAGGCCGCCTCGGTCTCGTGCAGCCCCAGCCGAGCTCGGTCCGGCGCCGAGGGCACCACGGGCGTGAGCCGCTCCCAGCCCTGGTTGGGAACGGGAGCACCGGCCCGCTCGAGCTCGGCGTAGAGCGCCGTGTGGGTGAAGTCCAGATCCAGCAACGGCGCAGCCACATCCAACGGCATCCACGCCCGATCCAACGCCAGGGGCGTCCCCCCGGCCAGGCGCAAGCGCTCCAACAGCACCAACGGGGCGTCGTCGGCCAGGGCAAGGGCGGCGGCGGCCGCCGGATCGACCACCTCGGCGAGGGTCAACACGTCGCTGGTCTGCTCCACTCCCATGGATTCCACCGACTGGAACAGGCTGTAGAGCGTGCCCAACGACTGCTCGAACTCGGCCCGATCGACCACGGTGCCACGGCCGCGCTCTCGGCGGAGCACCCCGGTCTTGTTCAGGTGGCGAATGGCCTCGCGCACGGTGTGGCGACTGACCCCGTACTCGACGGTGAGCGCCAGGTCGGTGGGAAAGGCCTCGTCGAACTCCCCCGCCTCGAGTCGCTGCCGAAGGTCGGCCTCGAGCTGCGCCCACAGCGGGAGCGGGCTGGACCGATCCAATGAGCGGTCCGGCGAGGCCGACACCATCGACGTTTCCTGCGGCACGAGCGCGCTCCCCACGGCATTGCTCCGGACATCCTACCAATTCCCGGAATGGTCAGCCGCGCGTGAGCTCGAGGGAGGCGAGGGTGGCGGACGTGTCGCGGTTGGTCGGGATCACGGCGACGATGGCGTCGAGTGACCCTCCCCGCAGGGCGGCCAGCGCGCCGGGGACCAATTGGACCCGAACCGTACGGGTGTCTCCGCGCGCCACCGTCACGTCGTGATCGCCCACCACCCGGAACCGACCGCCGACCTCGGCCGCCACCACCAGCCGACCGGCACAGATCGCCACGTGCACCGACGGGCAGCCGACACGGATCGCCGCCCGACGGCCGCGCACGGT
>JAOUEE010000318.1 GCA_029858875.1 Acidimicrobiia bacterium | reverse complement strand
TGGCGTTACGTCGATCGGGGTTGCTGATGATGATGGTTCCGACGGACCCGTTGAGAACACCACGAATCTCAGGCATGGCCCCAGCATGCCAGCGAATCGGGTCTCTCTAGAGCAGCCACGGGTTGCGGTGCTGTGACTGCACTCCGTAGCGTGAGCGCTGGAGGAGCAGAGCCAGCCCACCCAAGTTGCTTCCGCATCCGGCCTCCAGTCCCGCAGGACCTGAGTCCCCGGTGCGGTCAACTGCCAACGGTCGGAAACCCACATGCCGCAGGGCGAACAAGGAGGCATTACCCCGCGTGAGGCCACTCATCGCGGCGAAGGCTTCCGGACCGTCTTCTGGTGGATCGTCCTGATCCTCGCACTCGTCGTCATGGATGATCTCACCTACGGGCCGGTGTTTTGGGTGCTCGGCCAGTGGGCCGGCCCGGTCATCGCCGCGGGAACCGCGTTCAGCATCTACGTGGTGGTGCAGCTCTGGATTGTTAACGCTGTGGTATCTGATTCGCCGAACCGGCTTGTCCGTTGGCTAGTTGACCGTCTTGACCTGGCCAGGGGTAGGACCGAGTTGGCCACGCGGGAGCAATCGCTTCGGACCACCGTGGTTGGATCGGTTTCTGCCGTGCTCGTGTCGCCGCTGCTCGGCGGCGTGCTTCCGCCGGTGCTCCTCTTCAGAAGCGGCTTCTCTCCGAACCAGGTTCGACGAGTCGCCGTGCCGTGCGCCATCGTGTACGCAGCCGAGTTCGCGCTTCTACATGGCGCTCTACCCGCACGGTTGTTCTAGTGATCAATAGGTGCCCGCTGGCGGAATGGCCAATGACCAAGGCACGCGATCGCAGACCCGTCTGGTGGCTCCAGATGGGTTTCAGGAGACGGTCCGTGGAAAGATGTGCCGCGGACGAGGGGTTCTCAACGGTCAGAGGTCCTGCGCTGCGGGCCTGTCTGAGCCGCCGAATAGTCGTCATGAGTGGAGGCTGATCACGTGAGTGACGGAGACCTGGACCTCGGACTGGCCACAGATGGCACCATGCCCGGTCGGGCTGACGTCCTCGATGACACATTCTGGGAATCGGTTCGTCAAGGCGACGAGCACTCACTGTGGACTGTCTGGATTCCCGCCAGCCATCCCGCTTCGGAGGTCCTCCGTGCAGCTGAGCTCGAGCGCTTTCCCGAGGCTCCGAGCCTCTTCGGATCGATGCGCGGCCACTTCACCTTCATCGCCGTCGTTTCCTGTGACGACCGGCTCGTGCACCACGCAGCACGCCTGCTGTTGCCGGAACTCGGTGCCGGGTGTGAGCTCCCGCAGTTCCTTTCCGATGTCGGTGCGGTCAACACGTCGCTGACAGACGATGCAATCTGGAGCTACTACAGACGGCAAGGGGCGCGGGCAGAGCGGCTGATGAGCGTGGAAACGAACTTCCGGGTTGCGAAAGGTCGCGGAGCGTTGCCGGCACTCGCCGCCTACGAGTCGATGTTTCGTATCGCGGCAGCAGTTCAGAGTGTCGGCGTTCTCGCTCACATGAACCGGGTGGCGGCGTTCTCATTCCGGCGCCTCGGGCTTCGGCACGAGCCGATCGCCGGGATCGACGGATTGGCGACCCCAGATGGCAAGGGGGGTGTGGATCCCAACTACGAACCGGTGATGATTCCCGCCGACAACCACAATCTTGCCACGCTTGCACGCTTGGCGCCTGAGATGCCCCCGATTCGCAACCTTGATGCAGACGTCGTTAGCCCCGAGGTCGCGCCGGCCGAGGTGTTGATTGACCTGAGAGACAAGTCAGCCACCCAGCGATAACTCAATCGGTAGCGGTCCAAGGGGCTAACGACCGCTGCTCAGCACAGTCGTCCTCAACGGAGGGCCCTCCTCTGCCGATAGGAGGGCCGTGCACGTTAGGTATTCGGTGGCCTATCTGGCCGTTTCGCTGTTGTTGGCGGTCGCTCTGCTTGGTGTGCCCGACGCGGCTCCAGTGGCCTACGCAGGTCTTGCGCTGGCGAGCCTCGTGGCGGCTTGGGTCGGCGTAAGGACTCACCAACCCTCGTCCACTGCTCCGTGGCGCTGGTATGGCTTTGCGACCGGGCTGTTTCTGCTGTCGGGTGGGGTTCGAGCCGTTGATGTCCTTCCGGGCAACAGTATCGACCTCGCTGACGTGCTTGCGCTTTGTGGCTACGGCGCCCTGATCTTCTCCGCCGGTTCTATGCGTAGGTCACGGACCGTCCGCAACGAGGCGGGAGCACTGCTCGACGCACTCACGATCGCCGGGGCAGCCGGAGTAACCGTCTGGCTGCTCGTTCTCGGACCGTTTGTCCACTCCCCCGACAGCTCGACGCCCGAGTCGATTCTTGCAGGACTGTTCCTTGCAGCCGACCTCTGTCTAATTGCGGCGATGGCACGGATTGCGTTCTCGCCTGGACGTCGGACAATGGCGTACTACCTGGTTGCCGCCGGGGGTGCCAGTGTCCTGATCACAGACACAGTGATTTCGGTCACCACGAGTAGCGAAGTCCCGACTGGGATCTTGGCCCTGGCCGCACTGCCATTCGCATTCGCGGGAGCGGCCGCACTCCATCCATCCATGTCGGAGCTCACTGAGACGGTCGATCGCTACACTCAGAGCGCTGGTTGGCGTCGGCTCGGCGGAATGCTTGTTGCCGTGTGTCTCAGCCCGGTGATCCTGCTTGTGCAGGTCTCCGGGGGCGACTACCGGATGGTGTCCATTGCGGTGTGTGGTTGGTTGTTGATCTCTGTCGCGGCCATACTCCGCATGGCTGAACTCGTTCGCGAACGGCAGTCCCTGGTAGCGCAACAGCAACTCCTCCTGGTGCATGAGCGCCAGCTTGTGACCGCCTCATCGGTCGACGAGATCGTATCGATTGGCATCAGCGCAGCTCTTGACCTTCTCGGCCGCAACACCACCAACCTCATCGAGGTCGACCTTGACGGTGAAGTCCATGTGGCCTCCGCAGCGGAGGGCTGGAGAGGTGTGGCAAATGACCAGAAATCTGCCACTCCTGCAACTGAGGACTTCGGTGGTCTCCACCTGCCGAACATCCGACGCTCCGATGCGACGCGGGATTTCAGCATCGATCTTGATCTTGCGTCGCCGAGCGGACCGACTGGTCGATTCCGGGCGGTCTCGACTGAGCGTCCAACTGAGGCAACTCAACGAAGTCTCGCGTCACTGGCGAACTCAATAGCGGCTGCACTCGAAGCGCGAGTTCTTGCTGCAGCCGTAGAAAGAGAGAGAGTCGAGCGGCGATTCCGAAGTCTGGTGCAGAACTCGGCAGACGTCGTCGCTGTGGTCGACCGGTCGGGCGTCATCCAGTATATGAGTCCAGTTGCTGAGCGTGTGCTCGGCCTCGACCCCCAAATTGCACTGGAACAGAACCTACTGGATCAGGTCGTCCCAGGCGATCGGGAAACGCTGAAGCGGATCGTTGCGTCCGTGGGCACGCAGCCGCGTGCTGTCGAGGCTCGCTTGCAGGTCGGGAACAGTGACACCGGGTGGTTCGACCTGGTCTTGAGCGATCAAAGTCATGATGAAACGATTGGCGGTGTCCTGATCAATCTCCGTGACGCCAGTGACCGTCACGCCGCGCACCGTCGGCTGATGAGGTCGGAAAAACGCTTCCGAGCTCTCGTGCAGAATTCGTCGGATATCGTTGCCGTGATTGATGAGCGAAACGTGCTCAGCTATGTAAGCCCGGCGATTAGCGGACTTCTTGGGGTCGAGCCCGACGACCTTCACGGTCGGTCGATCAGTGATCTTCTTCACGATAAGGACCACGAGCGGTGGCTCGCCCTAGTCGCGGACGTCGTGGCTGGTGGTGCCCAGCTGAGCGGTGAGTTCCGGATGTGGGACAAGTCACGAAAGCTGCACGTCCTCGAGGTGGTCATGACGGACTTGCGTTCATCGCCAGAGGTGAGCGGAATTGTCGTAAACGCGCGCGATGTAACAGCGTTCCGCCGGCTTGAGTCGGACTTTGAACGAGTTGTGTCCCGAGATGCATTGACGGGCCTCTTGAACCGTGAGGGATTCCAGCAGACGATCGACAACGCCATTGGACTTGCTCGGAGTGATGGGCATGCAGTTGGGGTCCTGATGCTCAACCTCAGCGATTTCAAGGCAATCAATGACGGGCTGGGCCAGTCGATCGGGGACGAGGTCCTGTCGGTAGTTGCCGAACGACTTGGTGGAGTTGCTCGCGTCGATGACTCACTTGCGCGAATCAGCAGCGAGGACTTCGGAGTCATGTTGCCTGTCGTGCGGGGTGTTCTGGAGATGGACGCAATCGCAAGCCGCATCCGAGAGA
>JAOUEE010000317.1 GCA_029858875.1 Acidimicrobiia bacterium | reverse complement strand
CGTCCTCAGCCACACGTTGCACTATGGCACCGGCGTATTCGAAGGAATCCGGGCCTACGAGACCGAGAACGGCCCGGCCGTGTTCCGCCTCACCGAACACATGCAACGACTGCACGATTCGGCCCGGATCATGATGATGGACATGCCCTACTCGGTCGACGAGCTGATCGACGCCACCAAGGCGGTGGTTCGCGAGAGCGGGCTTCCCAGTTGCTACATCCGACCGATCGCCTATTACGGCTACGGCGAGATGGGTCTGGCCGTCACCGACTGCAAGACCGATGTCGCCATCGCCTGCTGGCCATGGGGCGCCTACCTGGGCGACGACGCCGTCACCAAGGGGGTGCGCATGAAGATCTCGTCGTGGACCCGGCACGACCACAACATCATGCCGCCCGCCTCCAAGACCACGGGCAACTACGTCAACTCCACGCTGGCCAAGATGGAAGCCCTGCGGGCCGGCTACGACGAGGCGGTGATGCTCAACGGTGCCGGCCTCGTCAGCGAGTGCACCGGCGAGAACATCTTCGTCGCTCGTCACGGGAAGTTCATCACGCCTCCGCTCACCAGCGGAGCGCTCGAGGGCATCACCCAGAGCGCCGTCACCCAAATCGCCGCCGACCTCGGGTACGAGGTGGTGGTCGATGGACTGGCCCGCAGTGACCTGTACATCGCCGACGAGATCTTCGTGTGCGGGACCGCAGCCGAGGTCAGCGCGGTCAACAGTGTGGACGACCGGCCGGTTCCCTGCCCGGGCCCCATGACCCAGGCCATCGCCGCCACCTACGCCGACGCCGTTCGCGGCAAGGACGACCGGTACAAGCAATGGTGTGAGTCGGTTCATGGATGAGCCCGACGTACCCGCCGTCGATCGAACCCCGAATCACCGCGACGCGTGGCCGACCGCCGTCGAGATCTTCGACACCACCCTTCGTGACGGCAGCCAGTTCGAGGGCATCTCGCTCACCGTCAACGACAAGCTGGCCGTGGCCGAGCAGCTCGACGATCTGGGCGTGCACTGGATCGAAGGTGGCTGGCCCGGAGCCAACCCGAAGGACGAGGAGTTCTTCGCTCGGGCCCAGACCGATCTGCACCTGAAGAACGCCACGCTGGTGGCCTTCGGCATGACTCGACGTCCCCAGGGCAAGGTCGATGTCGACGAGACCCTGGCCAACCTGTTGTCGGCCAACACCTCCACCGTGTGCATCGTCGGGAAGTCGTGGGACTACCACGTCACCGAGGCGTTGCGCACCACCCTCGACGAGGCGGTGGCCATGGTGCGCGAGTCGGTCGCCTTCCTGAAGGCGGCCGGCCGCCGGGTGTTCTTCGACGCCGAGCACTTCTTCGATGGCTACCGGCGCAACCCCGAGTTCACGCTTCGGGTCCTGGAGGGGGCGGCCATGGGCGGGGCCGACTGTCTGGTGCTGTGTGACACCAACGGCGGCTCGCTGCCGCACGATGTGGAGAGCACGGTGGCCGACGTGATCGGCCACTTCGACGGGGTGCAGGTGGGCATGCACACCCAGAACGACACGGGATGCGCGCTGGCCAATGCCCTTGCCGGCGTGCGGGCCGGTTCCACCCACGTGCAGGGCACCATGAACGGGTACGGAGAACGCACCGGCAACTGCGACCTGACCGCCCTGGTGCCCAATCTCACCCTGAAGATGGGCATCGACACGCTGCCCGAGGGTCGCATCATGCGCCTCACCAAGGTGAGCCACGCGGTGGCCGAGATCGTCAACCTGGCCCCGCAGCCACAGCAGCCCTACGTCGGTGTCTCGGCCTTCGCGCACAAGGCGGGGCTGCACACGTCGGCCATCGCTCGCCGTAGCGACAGTTACGAGCACATCGACCCCCAGGCCGTGGGCAACGACACGAGGTTCCTCGTCTCTGATCTGGGCGGTCGATCCACCCTGGCGCTCAAGGCCGACGAGTTCGATCTGGATCTCGATGGTGGGCAGCTGGGCGAGCTGGTCGAGAAGCTGAAGGTCCTCGAGCACGAGGGCTACTTCTTCGAGGCGGCCGAGGCCTCGCTCGAGTTGTTGATGCGCGAAGCGATGGGATGGCATCAGCCGTTCTTCGAGCTCGAGGCGTATCGCACGTCGGTGGATCACCACTCGGGCTCGGGGGCCCGGGTGTGGAACGACAATCCGGCCGACCTGGTCACCGAGGCCATCGTGAAGCTGCACGTCGACGGTGAACGGCGTGTCGCGGTGGGGGAGGGCAACGGTCCGGTCAACGCCCTCGACTCGGCGCTGCGCGGTGCGCTCAACGGGCGCTACCCCCACCTCGAGGCCATCAGCCTCACCGACTTCAAGGTGCGGGTGCTCGACACCGGCTCGGGCACCGGTGCGGTCACTCGCGTGCTGTTGACATCCACCGACGGCGACCGCCATTGGAACACCATCGGGGTGTCGGAGAACATCATCGAGGCCTCGTGGCAGGCGCTGGTGGACAGCATCGTCTACGGCCTGCTGCACGCCACGTCGGCTCCGTAGCGACCCGACAGCCCGCACCGGCGGGTGCTCGCTCAAGGTGGACCACCGAGCATGCCGATCCAATGCATGTCATGCGGGTTCGCTTCACATCTCTCGTCCTGTTGGTGGTCGTCGTATTCTCGGCGTGCGCCAACGACTCCTGGGTGAGTCGACCGGAACCGGCGCGCAACCCGGCTCCGGTGGCCTTCAGCGATTCGACCACCGTGCCCGTCGAGCGCTTCGAGCTGGCTCCGGGAATGGAGGCTGAACTGGCGGCGGCCGAAGCCGCCCTGGGCCGTTGGCGCGACGGGATGCGTGACACCTACCGCTACGTGATCGAGTGGGCGTGTCTGTGTGCGGAGGCCCGGTCGGCGACGCTGGTGTCGGTGGAGGACCAGATGGTGACCGCGGCGCTGGAGTTCGGTCCGGTGCCGGCCACCGTCGGCGACGGGTCGGTGACGCTGGCCTCGGGCGAGACCATCGACGCGCCCACCGTCGACTGGATCTTCGACGAGATCTTCGACTCGCTGGCCGCCGGCCGGTCGGTGGCCGCCAGCTACGACCCGCTCACCGGAGTGCCGGCGATCGTGAATCTCGACACCGACACTGCCGGCCCCGAGATTCGCACCCGAAGCTTCACCGATGTCAGCGCTGGTCGCGCCGATCTCATCGAGGCCCAGACTCGCTGGGACCAGGCCGGCATCAACGCATACCGGTGGACCTACGGCGTGATCACCCTGCAAGGCCCGCAGGAGGTTTCGGTGTCGGTGGCCAACGGGCTGGCCGAGGGTGGCCTTTCGGTCGAGGGGGTCTACGCCCTCATCGCCGGGGCGCACGTGAACCCGGATCAGACGGTGACGGCCACCTTCGACGCTGAGCTGGGGCTGCCGCTGCAGGTTGTCATCGAGCGGCCCATGAGCACCGACTTCCTGCCGTTCACGTACACCGGAGTCGTCAGCGTCGAGCCCGACCGGTAGGCCGCGTTCGGGCCACCATCGCGCTGGCGGCCACCGGTCGGCCAACGGGTAGTCTGCGTCATGGCCGCTCCCCAGTTCGTCCCGGACCGCACCGCTCGGGCCGACAAGCTGTACACCTCGCCGCCTCGGCGACCCGGGGGCTGGCGGGCGATACGGCCCGGAGAGGTCGTCGACGACGGGCAACCCCGCGGCGCGGCCCTGGGCAACCAGGGGCCCGATCAGGGGTTTGCGCTCAAGTTGGCCCACCGAGAGCTCGACAACGTGCACCTCAGCGCCCACGAGCACCCCGAAGACGTGGTCGCGGCCGTCACGGCCGTGGCCGCCCGGCGGGCATCGCTGTTCGGTCGGGCCCCCACTATCCACGATGTGCGGTTGGCCTACGAGGTGTTCGGATTCAACGAGACCGCTCCGGCGCCCGACCTCGTCGAATGGCGTCGCCACGCCTTCGCCGGCCTCAGTCACACCGCCGCGCACTACTTCGAGGCCCGCCAGGTGGCCGCCGGGGTTCCCGAGGCCCTGCTTCGTGGTTCGGTCGCCGACGCGGCGGATGCCCGCCACACCGACTGGAAGGCCGTCGTCGGACAGTAGAGCGTCCCCGACGGGCGGCGCGACCCTCCCTACCGTGACGCCCGATGCCTGGTTCCGACTGGACGGGAGGGCCGCCGCCACCTCCGGGCTCGTTGCCGCCCCCGCCCCCGCCCAGCGGCTGGGTCTCTCCGCCGACGCCCGACTCGGTGGCCGCGTTCCGATTGGCCGGCGTCGGCAGCCGGCTGGGGGCACTGGTCATCGATTGGCTGCTGCTGGGGCTGGTGCAGATCCCCTTCACCCTGCGCCAGTTGCGCAGCCTGTTCGACGGGCTCGGCA
>JAOUEE010000316.1 GCA_029858875.1 Acidimicrobiia bacterium | reverse complement strand
CGGAACCCAGGGCGAATCAGTTGTTCGCCGAGCGGAATCGCGCGACCGCGGAGGCGGCGTGCCGCAGTCCAATGTGCCGCACGTTCGATATCGGCTGCGATGAGGTGATGAGTGGAATGCTGGATCAAGCGCCAACGGGGTCGAGCGCAGCCGCGAAGATCTGATCTGCCTCCACGCCCACGATTCAGTTGCCGTCTCCTCGCCCGAGCGACTCGCCGCCCTCGAGCGCCGCAAGTGCGTCGGCCAGGCGCTTCGCCCGCGTCTCTTCGCGTTTGGCCGAATACAACGAGTAGAGCACCGCCCGCTTGGCCGACTCCGAGAGCGCTTCGTACGCCTCCCGTGCGCGCTTGGACCCTCGCAGGGCCGACTCCAAGTCCGCCGGAACGATGAGAGCGTCGACCGGCTCGAGCAGCGACCATGCACCGTTCTTCTTCGCGACATCGACCGCTCGTAGTCCTGCGTCGGTCATCAGCTCCGCCTCGAAGAGCTCAGCGATGTACTGCTTGTTGATCTTCGACCATACGCTTCGAGGTTTCCGCGGCGTGAAGATCTGCTTGTAGCGCTCGTCGTCGATCGGCTTGACCTTGCTGTCGATCCAACCGAAGCACAGCGCCTCTCGCACCGCATCTTCCCAGCTGAGCCGGCGCCTACCAGTCGACGCGCGGTAGTAGATCAGCCACACGCCGTCGCACCTCGCGTGGTTCTTCTTCAGCCAGGAGCGCCAGCTGGCCCGCGTCTTGGGATGGATCTCGCGTAGCTCAGAGTCGAACGAAGACATCCTCAGCTCCGCTCTAGCGGACCTCTACACCCCCGCCGGAAGGCGACACCGCCCTCGACGTTCTTGACGTGTCCCGAGTCGAAGTCAACGCGGCACCTACGTCATGCTCGCCAAGCGTTCGCCGAAGCCGATCCACACGATCACGTTGCGCTTGATCGGCAATCGTGCCGTCGAGCAAGAACGACTCAGGAGGCCGAAGATACAGCGAGTCAGGATCCGGGAGCGCGTTGCGAACTGCGTCCATCGATCTCCTTCCGACAGCCCCTCCCGTACTGCAGCCCCATCTCGTAGAAGCTGCCGCTCAGCTCGAGCTCCTTCATGAACTGGTCCTCCTCTGCCCCTGCGAGCATTCCTTGCCGCTCGCAGCCATATCGCACGTCCCCGATGAGGTGGCTACCCTCTCCATTCGGGCCGATCTGCGACATTCGCGCCAGAGACGAACGTCCTCAGTCATCGCCAACTCGTTCCATGCGGACAAGGCCTTCCGCCGTGACGGAGCCGCGGAGCAGACGTGGCGCCGAGCACCATTGCCTCTGGCCACATAACCCGGGGGCGAGTGCCAGTCGCGGGTTCATGACGGATTCGGAAGCTTGTGCAGTGTCTCGTCCTCCCGAGCAGCGGCTGTGTCGGACCCCGAGTCGGCTTCGCCGCCAACGTTGACTACGACATTTCCTTGCTTGTGGCCGGCATCGACGTATCGGTGCGCTTCAGCGGTCTGTTCGAGTGGGTAGCAGCGGTCGATCACCGGCCGGATTACTCCGTCCTCGAGGAGCTTCGTCAGAAAGAGCAGCGCCTCGGGGTCCTTGCGCGCTGTCCCGATCACTACCTTCGCGTCACGATCAAGCGCGGCCCGCAACACCTCACGGATGGGCCAATCCAGCGTGATGTAGGTGCCACCTCGTTCGAGGACGGCCTTCGCCGCGCTGAACGACGTCTTCATGGCGGCATCGAACACGAACTCGTAGGTGTCACCGGTGGTCGTGAAGTCCACCTTGGTGTAGTCGAGGACCCGCTCGGCGCCCAGCGATTGAACCAACTCAACGCTGTTGGGTCCGCACACTGCGGTGACATGGGCGCCGAAGTGGCGAGCGAGCTGTACTGCGTAGGTGCCCACACTGCCAGAGGCGCCGTGGATGAGGATTCGCTGGCCTCGGTGGATGCCGCTGCGGCGAAGGAAGTAGAGCGCACAGAGCGCACCGACTGGGAGCGCCGCGGCTTGCTGGTGGCTGACGCCGCTGGGTCGGATCACGACCATCTCGTCGTCGCGGACACAGAGATACTCGGCGTTCGCCCCGGCAAAGGCGATGCCCCAGAGAACGCCGAAGACCTGGTCCCCAACGCGGAAGTGTGTGACCTCGCCACCCACCGCCTCGACCACGCCCGAGAACTCGTTCCCTGGAATCGTCTTTCGGGGCCGCCGGATGCCGAGTCCCAGACGCATGAGGAGCCCGAAACGGGTGTAAGTGGAGCTCCGGATCCGGGCGTCGCCGGCAACCACGGTCGTGGCGTGCACCTTGACCAGGAGTTCGTGGACCCCTGGCGTTGGCTTGTCCACCTCCATCAACCGCAATACATCCGGTGGCCCATAGCCGGTAGCCACGATCGCCTTCATCAAGCTCCTCCAATCGGCAGGGGTTCCATTGACCACTCCAGACCATCGGTCGTTGGGATGCCAGAGCAGGAGGTCCCTGTGGTCACCAAAGCTGTCGTGCCGTGCTCGATGAGATCGCCCGGGCCCAGTGGCTTGCACCGACGGCTGTGAAGTGTCCCAGACCGCCGTCTCTGGGACCACACTTCAAGCAGCACCACCCGCCCGGGCCGCGCCACGGAACTGGCGAAGTGCCCTGCGATGAGGCTCCGGCGCCTGCCACATATTCACTGCGATACGTTCCAGCGATCGGCTCTCAGAGATGAAGCCAGAACGCACGTCACCGGCCGGGGACATATCGGCCAAGCTCTTGCCGTTCCTTGACAAGAGGGCTGCGCTCGATCATCCTCTTGACAGGCGATCGAACACTTGTTCGTGTGTCGGAGGGGGGATTACAACCCTTAACCCACGCCCCACCCGATCCGAGTGGATCGACCTCGAAGCAGCCTGACCAGGCGAAACGCACTCAATACTCACCAAGGCAGTTGCGAGGAGTACATGGAGACACCGACGCTCCCCCACCATCAGCGACGAACGCCTCAACCCGAAGGGACGGACCTCGCCCTTCCTGCGCGCCGACAGCGTGATTACGAGCGGGCCTCAACAAGTTCGAGGCCGACCGACTTCGCCGGCAGTGCAGCGCGACCAAGAGCGCTACGGCTCGCGATTATCGATCGGGTGTGAGTCGGTTCTCGTAGATCCTCTCGGGGCTTGACGAGATCATCGGCGCGTTCAGAGCCCGCCAGCTCGACCACGTCGAGTTCCCCCAACATCTACCTCGACGCCGCCTACCTCCACGTCCGCAACACCACCTCCCAGGTCGTCTCGATGGCCGTTGTTGTGGCCACGTGCGTCACCGCCACCGGTGACAGGGAGATCCGCGTTGCCCCTTGCCCAGACCAGCCGGACGTCTACGTGCACGGCCTTCGTCACGCTCATGTCGGGGGACCTTCTTCTCTAGAACCTGGGGCTGTCGTGGGCGAGTGTTGAACGATGAGCGAGGATGCGGTGATAGGTCGAGTCGGTACGGGTGTTGTTGATGCTCGGGTCGGGCATGAGGGGACGCGGATTGATTTGGATGACGTCTCCAAGCGGTATCGGATCGGAGACGTTGAAGTCACGGCTCTCGACGGCATCAATCTGCACGTCGATGAGGCAGCCTTCGTCGCCATTGTGGGTCCATCGGGTTGCGGGAAGACAACGCTGCTGAACATGATCGGGGCGCTCGATACACCGACATCAGGTTCGATACAGGTGGGTGGTGTGGACGTCAGCGGCGCGTCGCGGGCCGATCGGGCGGTGCTTCGACGGCACACCGTGAGTTTCATCTTCCAGACGTTCAACCTGTTTCCGGGCCTCACGGCGGTCGAGAACGTGCAGTTCGGCGCCGACGCAGCGCAGCGATCTGACCCGGCGGGCCGGGCGGTGCGAGCCTTGGCTCAGGTCGGGTTGGCCGAACGCAATCGTCACTTCCCTCATCAGTTGTCTGGCGGTGAACAGCAGCGGGTAGCGATCGCACGGGCGCTGGCCACGGACAATCCGATCCTCCTGGCGGACGAACCGACCGGAGAATTGGACTTCCGCACCGGCGTTCAGATTCTGCAGGTGCTTGAGACCCAGGCCCGTGCGGGAATGACCGTCCTCGTGGTGACACACAACCGCGAGATTGCCAGGGTGGCCGATCGGGTGATCGAGTTGTCGAGTGGTCGGATCGTTTCGGACGGGCCACCGGTCGGCGGCAAGGCCGATATCGGTGATCTGCAATGGTGACCGCGGCACGGAGCAGACTCGGCAGGTTCTGGTTGCGGTGGTCGTGGCGCGATTTCCGGTCGCGTTGGGTTGCAGTGGTCGCTATCGCTCTGGTCTTGGCGATTGGCACCGGGGTGTATGCAGGGTTGGGGA
>JAOUEE010000315.1 GCA_029858875.1 Acidimicrobiia bacterium | reverse complement strand
CACCACCGCAGACGTCGCTGCGGGAACGCCCAACGATCCCCTTCCCATCGAGGGGGCCAGGTTCACCTACGAGGAGAGCTTCGGGGACACCACGTGGGAGGGCACCCTCTACGGCATCGTCGACGTCGACACCAACCAGTTCAACGACGAGGAAGGCCGCTGCATCCTGGTGATCGGGACGATCATCCCCACCAACATCGATGGTGGCACCATCACCAACGGGTTCGACACGCCGGAGTTCGGTGCGATCGACGACGACGGCATCGCCATCGACTCCTCGGTGGCCGACTGTGACACCGAGGCGGCCGAAGCGGCCGGCTACGACTGGATCAACGAAGCCACCGTCACCGCCGGAACCCCGTTCGCCTTCTACGACGAGGTCTTCTTCCCGGGCGAGCCCGAAGCGGGCATACAGGCCATCCAGGCCGGCGGTGAGCCCCAGAACTCCACCTACTACCAGCCCACCGAGATCGGCCAGTTCCCTCGTCCCCAACTCGACGACAGCAACTCCCGGCGCCCGCCCCGAGGCGACCCGATCGAGGGCGCGGCGTTCACCTACGAGGAGGACTTCAACAACGCCGTCTGGGACGGCCGGCTCTTCGGCCTCATCGAGACCCCCGCCTCGGACTTCATCGAGGCGCCGGGTCGCTGCTTCGTGGTGCTCGGCGTCCTGACCCCGACCGCCACCGAGGAGGGCAACGTCAGCGACGGCTTCGACACACCGGACATCGGTGCGGTGAGCCGCGGCCGGTACCGGCGCTCCGAGGTGAACAGTTGTGACACCGACGCAGCCGAGGCGGCCGGCTTCCAGTGGATCCTCAACGCCGACGTGGAGTTGGGTACGCCGTATCCGTTCTTCGCCGAGCTCTGGGTCCCGGGTGGACAGCAGATCCAGTCGGTGGTGCTCGGTCCCGGCACCGGCGAAGGCGCCCTCTTCTATCGACCAGGCATCCTCGCCGAGGTCCCCACCCCCTGACGAGGGCGCGCCGCCATCGTCACCCGATGGCGTCCACCGCCGCGGCCAGCAACTCGGTGCAGCGCACCCGACCCTCGTCGCGGGTGGTGGCCACATCGGCATGGGGAGCCACGGCCAGTACGACCTCGCCGTAGAGCTTCAGCTTGGGCTCGGTCCCCGATGGCCGGATCTGGATACGGCTCCCATCCTCGAGATCGAAGCGCAACAGGTCGGTGCCGGGGTCGTGGCTGCCGTCGGCGAAGTCGACGGTGTCGACCACCGCCCTGCCCCCGACGTCGGACCAGCCGCCGGTGCGGATCCGGTTCATCACCCCGGCCATGCGATCCGAGGCATCGGGACCGTCGAACACCAGGGTCCGCTGGTCGCTGACGTGCAGGCCATGGTGGCGGGCCAGCTCGTCGAGGCGCTGGCGCGGTGTGAGATCCATCGTCCGCAGCCGCTCGATGGCGGCCAGGGCGACCAGCCCGGCACTGATGCCGTCCTTGTCGCGGACGAGGTCGTTGACGGCGTAGCCCAACGCCTCCTCGTAACCGAAGACGAACGTCAGGTCGGTCTCGATGGCCGGCCGCATCACCCATTTGAAGCCGGTGAGCGTCTCCTCGAACCGGACGCCGTTTTCGGCCGCCAACTTCGCCAACAGCCGGGACGAGACCACCGTGGTCACCACGAGCCGTTCCTGACCACGGGTGGTGGCCAGCCGGTGATCGGCCAACAACGCGCCGAGCTCGTTCCCGGTGAGCGCTTCCCACCCTCGGTCCGTCGGCACCGCCATGGCCAGGCGGTCGGCATCGGGGTCGTGGGCCAACGCCACATCGGCACCCTGGACCGTGGCCAGCTCGAGCAAGGCGTCGAGGGCCCCCGGCTCCTCGGGGTTCGGGAAGGCCACAGTGGGAAAGTCCGGATCCGGCCGAGCCTGGGACGCCACGACATGTGCCTCCAGCCCCACCCGCTCGAGCGCTGCGGCGAACACGTCGGCGCCCACCCCGTGCAGCGGCGTGTAGGCCACGACCGGGTGACCCACCGCCTCACCGGGCACCACCGCGTCGAGATACCGCCCGATCAGCGCACGGTGATCGAGGGTGACCCCGCTCAGAACCTGGTCGACGCCGAGGAACGGACGGATGGCATCGTCGGCGACGGCGTCCATCTCGGCCTCGATCTCCCGATCGGCCGGTGGAATCAGCTGGGCCCCATCGGCGCGGTAGACCTTGTACCCGTTGTCGGCGGGCGGGTTGTGACTGGCCGTCACCATCACCCCCAGGTCGGCCTGTTGGTCGCGCACCGCGAAAGCCAGCACCGGTGTGGGGGTCACGGCGTCGATGAGCAGCGGACGTCCGCCGGATCCGGCCACGACCTGCGCCGTCACCTCGGCGAATCGGCGGCTGCCGTGTCGAGCGTCGTACCCGATGACGACCGAAGCCTGGGGTCGCCAGCGCAGCAGCGCCATCGCCGCCCGGGCGACCGTCACCTCGTTCATGCGGTTGGAACCCGCACCCAGGGCGCCGCGCAGCCCGGCCGTGCCGAACCGGAGGGCCTGCCCGAACCGCGCCTCCAGGGCCGGCTCGTCGCCCGCCTCCAACAGCGCCTCGAGCTCGGCTCGATGAGCGGCGTCGGGATCGATGGCGATCCAGGCGCGGACGGCGGACTCGAACCTCATGATCCGGTTCCGAGGGTCATCGCCGCGAGCCTCGTCCGTCGAACCGGCGGCGCCGCGTCGCCCGCCCCGCCTCCACGAGTACCCGTCATCGGCGCAGAGCCTAGTGGGGCAAGCCGCCACCCCGGTCGCCCGGCGCTCTCGGAACGTCGTTCGCCGAGCATCGACCGGTAACGTGCAACCGTGCTCGACCACGTCTTCACCGACGCCATCGCCGTCCTACGCGATGCCCTCGAGGAGGTGATGCTCGAACGCATGAGTCTGGAGGAGCGGTTTCAGGTCGACATCCTGCTCGGCGACTGCACCTGGCACACGTCGTACGGGCTCCCGGGCGAGACCGTGCCGGCGCGCGTTCGAGCCGACATCACCCTGGAATGGCCCACGTGGGCCCAGACCTCGTACCGATCGTGGACCATCGGCGAGCCGGGCAACGAATGGCCGGCGGTGGAGCTCACCATCGTGTTCCGGGTCCAGCAGTTGTCAGAGGCACCGGATCTCCCTCTCCTGCTCGACGCGGCGGCCGAGGTCGGCCCGGTCATCGGCGGCGAGCCGTTGCAGCGATCCAGCCCCACCGTGGAGATCAGCTACGACAGCGCACTCATCGACCCGGTGTACGCGGCCGAGATCACCTACGAGGGACGATACGAATTCGACGAGGACGCCCTCACCGACGGCGCGGCCATGGACGCCGCCTTTCGCGAACTGGGAAGCTGGACCAGCAGCGCACTGGTGAAGCTGGGCGATCTGCGCCTGCCCTACCAACCTCCCGCCTGACCGGGTCGGCGAGCGCCCCGGCCATCACGACAACGGATTGAGGTCGTCGTACACGGCGTCGCGCTGGTCCTGTTTGGCCGCGAAGGACTCCATCATGTCGGCCGGCTGGAACATCCCCGTCTGCCAGGTGGCGATGTAGTTCAGGGAATCGGCGGTGGAGTGGTCCCGGGCGTAGGTGATCATCTCCTTCGACCCCCACACCGCCAGCGGCGACTTGGTGGCGATCTCGCCGGCGATCTCGAGCACCCCGGCCACCAGGTCGTCGTGGGTGTCGAACACCTCGTTGACCAACCCCACCTCGTGGGCCCGCTGAGCGGTCATCCGTCGACCGGTGTACGCCAGCTCGCGGACCACCCCCTCGGGAATCAGTTTGGGCAGTCGCTGGAGGGTGCCGACGTCGGCGGTCATGCCGATGTTGATCTCCTGGATGCAGAAGAACGCATCGGCGCTGGCGTAGCGCATGTCGGCCGCCGTCACCATGTCGACGCCCCCGCCGATGCACCCCCCCTGGATGGCGCACAAAACCGGCATGCGGGCCTTCTCGAGCGCAGTGAAGCTCTCCTGGAGTCGCAGGGCGGTGAGACGCAGTTGCGCCCGCACCCGGCCGGGCTCTCGTGAACCGTCCGACGAGCCCAGGATCGAGTCGCCGGTGAAGACCGACAGGTCCATCCCGGCTGTGAAGTGCCGGCCGGTCGAGGAGATGACGATGGCGCGCGCCGTGCCGGCATCGCTGATGGCGCCGATGATCTCGGGCAGCTCGGTCCAGAACTCCGGAACCATGGTGTTGAGCTCATCGGGCCGGTTGAGCACGACGTGGGCCACGGATCCGTCGTTCGTGACATCGAAGCAGCGGTGGCTCATCCGGGCATCTCTCTGGTGGGGTGCGCGTCGGTGCCGATGATGGCGGACCGGGCCCGACCGCCGCCAGCCCGGGCCGAGCTCCCACCAGGCCG
>JAOUEE010000314.1 GCA_029858875.1 Acidimicrobiia bacterium | reverse complement strand
GAGGGACATCTTGATCGCGCCGAACCGCGCCGTCGATGCTCGAATTGCTGCTCCTCGTCCACCTCCCTGGAGAACCCCATGCACCTCAAGTTTCCTCTCGTGCTCCTGGCCTCGGTCGCCTTGTTCACCGCATCGTGTGGTGGAAGCGACGGCGATGGTGGCGCCGCTGAACGCGGTGGCGATGGCACGGTCACGGTGACCGATGGCGCCGGTGACGGCGATGACGTGGCGACGCAGCTGTTCACCGAGGGCGACTTCGCGCCGGTTTGCCGGGGTACCGGCATCGCGGTGGCGACGGACTTCACGCCCGGTCCCGGTGTGCACAAGGTGGCGGTACTCGGTGGCGAGGACCCCGAGTACGGCCTGGTGTCGGTCACCCTCCCGGACGGATGGGAGCCCGAGTTCGACGATCTCACCGAGGTGCAGCTGGTGGCCTGCGCCGATCGGACGGCGGTGGTGGAGAAGGAGCTGTGCGAGGGGTACGAGGACGAAGGCCTGGAGTGGTCGATCCAGACCTACGACGTCACGTGGGAGATCATGTTGCGCGAGGCCACGACAACCGACGTGGTGGCCGAGACCACGCTCGAGGCGGTGGCCGATGGCTGCCCGATGGTCTCGTTCTACAGCGAGGGTGACCCCTCACCGGTTCCCGACTACGCCACCCCCGGCGCCGAGCTCGAGGTGTTCCTGAAGGAGTTCGTCAATCCCTGAGGTGGCGGTGGCCCGAGCGGCCGGTGGGCGCCGTGCATCTGCCCATGCCACCATGACCGTGATGGACCCGGGCTGAGCGATCAGATCTCGCCCAGGCTGGCGTCCAGGTCGGCCACGATGGTGATGAGACGATCGAACTCGTGACCCATGCCCCGCGTGAACACCCGTCGGCCCAGCCGCAACAGCGACAGCGGGCCGGTGGGGAGGTCGGCCTCCTCGAGGGCACGGCCGACGGCTTGGCGATGACCCGAGATCGGAGGTCCGATCCGGGCGATGCCGATCAGCGCCAGCCGCTGAACGGCCCAGGAGACCGCGGCCACGGTGATGGCGAACAGCACGAACGGCGCCCGCCACCAGCCGTCACTGATGGCGGCACCGACCATGGCGACCACCGCACCAATGGCACCGAAACGGATGGGTGGAGCGGTCCGGTCGGTGATGACGTCGGCGATGTATCCCGCCACCAGCCCACGGGTGAGCGCCTCCACGTTCACCGGCGCCAGTCCATGGGCGCAGCCGGTGGGTCGCCGAGAGAGACCATCCGCGCCCTACGTCCGCAGGTACCGCGCCCCGTCGTCGGTGCGCGACGACCGAAGCCGAGCGAACCCACTCATCCGGTGATGTGACCGGACGCCGACCCCAAGGCCGGGTCCGGACGGCCGGCCGATACCTTGCTAGGAAGATAACTCTGGCCCTAGGGTGTGGCGATGAGCCTCGTCGATGAGATCGATCTGACCGACCTGGACCGCTTCACCGAAGGCTTCCCCCACGAGTGGTTCACCTTCTTGCGCCGGGAACATCCGGTGTGGCGACATCCGGCCAGCGACGGGGCCGACGGCGAGCCGTTCTGGGTGGTGAGCAGTTACGAGCACGTCACCGAGGTCCATCAGGCCGGCACCTTGTTCTCGCACCAGACGGGCCCCGGCCGCGACGGGGCCGGGGGCATCGCCCTCAATGATCTGGAACCCGGTCGGGGCCCGGGGATGCAGATGGTCATGACGGACCCTCCCCAACACACCCGCTATCGCAAGCTGGTGAACTCGGGCTTCACCCCCCGGATGGTCCGTCGCCTCAGTGAGACGCTCCGGCTGCGCACCACCACCATCCTCGATCGGGTCGCCCCGCGCGGGGCGTGCGACTTCGTCACCGAAGTTGCCGCCGACCTTCCGCTCATGGCCATCGCCGACATCGTCGGCGTCCCCCAGGAGGACCGCGACAAGCTCTTCGACTGGAGCAACCGCACCATCGGCGGCAGCGATCCCGAGTACGCCAAGCAGTCGGCCGATGCCGACGCTGCGCCCGATCACGGCGAGTCCTACGAGGGGGTGGTGATCGAGATGGCGATGTACGCCCACGCCCTGGCCGACGAGAAACGACGCGAGCCGGCCGACGACCTGTGGACCCGCCTGGTCAGTGCCGAGGTCACGATGGAGGACGGCTCCACCCATCAGCTCAGCGAGCTCGAGCAGGACCTGTTCTTCACCCTCTTGATCGTCGCCGGCAACGAGACCACCCGTAACGCCATCAGTCACGGGCTGCTGGCCTTCTTCGAGCACCCCGATCAGTGGCAGCGTCTGCGCGACGACCCGTCGCTGATCGAGACGGCCACCGAGGAGATCCTGCGCTGGGCCAGTCCGGTGAACTTCTTTCGCAGGACCGCCACCGAGGATGTGGAGTTGGGCGGTCAGACCATCAGGGCCGGCGACAAGGTCAGCCTGTGGTACCCGTCGGCCAATCGGGACGAGGCGGAGTTCGACGACCCATTCACCTTCGACATCGGCCGCACACCGAACCATCACGTGGCCTTCGGCGCGGGTGGCGCCCACTTCTGCCTGGGGGCGAGCCTGGCTCGCTTGGAGATCGAGACCCTGTTCTCCGAGCTCAGCCGACGGATGCCCGACATCGCCCAGGCCGGCCCGCCCGAGGGCCTGCGCATGAACTTGGTGCAAGGCGTGAAGCACCTCCCCGTCACCTTCACCCCCACCTGACCGAAATTGCGTGGGTTTGTCGCGATAGGCGCGACGAACCAACGCCAGATGGGCTGTGGCGGCCGTGACGACCCCGCTCAGGCGGTGGCGGTTCGCCGGCTGGCCGCGGCCCGGCGATGCGCGAGCACCAGCACGATGGTGAGGAAGGCCACGATGTTGATCGAGGTGAGCATGGCCATGCGGTACCAGACGTTGAGGGTGTCGCTGCCGGCCTGGATGCCGTGCACCGTCGACAGCACGTAGAGCCCGAAGCTGGAACGGTGTATCTGGCGCCACACCGGTCGGGGCAGTCGCTTCATGAACAGCGACGTGATCTCCACCGCCAGCAGCAGGTACAGGGCGATCACTCCCCAGGCCACCGCGGTGGGCTTCCACTCCGATGTCCAAGGCACCAGGATTTCCAGCCAGCCGAAGGACACGTAGCGGTCGGCGACGAGCCCGGCGATGTGCACGCCGGTGAAAGCCACGGCGAGGCCGCCGAGGAAGCGGTGCAGGTTCAGCAGTCGGGCTGGTTGGCTGGCCTTGGCCACCGCTTTGGTCGACAGGAACAGGCCCCAACACACCGACAGCGACACCAGGCCCCACGCCACGATCCCGCCCGATCGAGCGACGTACCACCAGATCTGTTCGTTCATGCTGCGCCCACCTCGACGAGCTCGCGTACCTCGCCTCGGCCGTCCACCATCACGCCGGCCGTGGCCTGGGCGCGAAGGATCTGTGCGGCCTGATCCCGTCCGGCGATCAGCGCCGTCTTGGCCAACACCTCGGCCCACCAGGCTTGGCTGGAGCAGGTGGTCACCGCGACGAGATCGGTCTGCGCCGGATAGCCGGTGCTGGGATCGAGGAGGTGGTGCCGGCGCTGCGAGCCGGCCATCCAGCACCGGCGCAGCGTCGAACTGGTGGCCACAGCCCCCTCGTCGATCTCGACGACGGCGATGATCTCGGTCGGGTGCTGCGGGTGAGCCACGTCGACCCGCCAACGATCGGCGTACCAGCAGGCTCCAGCGACACGGAGATCGCCACCGATCTCAACGGAGACGCCACGCGCCCCCCGGTCGAGGAGCAGGTCCACGGCCCGGTCGACCGCGAGCCCCTTGCCGATGCCACCGGGATCGAACGCGGTGGCGGGGGGCAGTCGGACGGCACCGATCTCGGGGAACAGGTCGATGGGTTCGGTCGAACCTGGCCCGACCTCCTCGAACGAGGCGACCGGTGGGCCTTCATGCCAGCTGCGGTGGTAACCGAGGCGACGAAGCTGGTCGAGCATGAGTGGATTGAATCCGCCGGCCGTCATGGTTCGGGCCGCCTGGGCTCGCTCGACCAGGGCGAACGTGTCGGGGTCGACCAGCGTGAGGCAGCCGGCGTGCTGGTTGAGGCGGCTGATGCTGCTGTCGACGCGGAATCGGCTCCAGGACTGCTCGAGGTGTTCGATCAGGCGTCGGGCGTCGTCGATGTCGGGCCGGGTCACGCCGTCGGCCACGATGCGGGCCGGGCTGCCCATCGCGGTGAACGCCACTTGCGCCATGTCAGCCACTGGCCTGGCTGGTGGGCGGTGGCGGGGGGACCGTGACCGGTGGGGGCGGCGGTGGTGGTGGGGTGGTAGCTGGAGGTGGCGCCGGCGGCGCGGTGGGCGCTGGTGTGGGTGCCGGAGCGGGTGCGGTCGGCGCCGGGGT
>JAOUEE010000041.1 GCA_029858875.1 Acidimicrobiia bacterium | reverse complement strand
CCACTGCATCATGTCGCTCCCCGCCACTCGGGGCTTCGAGATCGGCCGCGGCTTCGCCGCCACCACCATGACCGGCCGTACCCACAACGACCCGTTCGTACCCGGCGCTGACGGCCCGGTCACCGCCACCAACCACTCCGGTGGCATCCAGGGCGGGATCAGCAATGGCGCCGATCTCGTCTTCCGCACCGCCTTCAAACCGACGGCGACCATCTCGTCGCCCCAGCAGACCGTCGATCGCGAAGGCAACCAGGTCGAGCTGGCAGCCAGAGGCCGCCACGATCCGTGCGTGCTCCCCCGGGCCGTGCCCATGGTCGAAGCCATGGCCTGCCTCACACTGGCCGACCACTGGCTTCGTCAGCGGTCGATCGACGTCCTCTGAGCGGCAGCCGGATACGGGGAATGCCCAGGGTCGCCACCGGGTTACCGACCCGGATGCACAAGACCCTCCTCGCCGCGATCGTGTTCCTGGCGCTGTTCGCCGTCGCCTGTTCGGGTGACCCGGCCGATCAGGCCGGCACCTCGGCCACTGCCGGCGAGCACTCGCCGGCGAGTGCGCCGGCCGGCCCCTCTGCGTCGAACGCGGCCGACGAGGCGGGCCCGTCCGCTGCGCCGATCGCCACCGACCTACCCGCCATCGACACGATCGACGTGCGCACGGGAGACACGGTGAATCTGCAGTCGCTGGTGCCCAGCGACAAGCCGCTGCTGTTGTGGTTCTGGGCCCCACATTGACCGACCTGTCTCCGGGAGGGTCCCGGATTCGAGCAGTTCGCTCGTGACAACGCCGATCGCATCACCGTGGTGGGAGTCGGTGCCCAGGACGACCTCGAGCTGGCCGAACAATTCATCGAGCGCACGGGCATCGAGTCGTTCACCATGCTCTGGGATCCGAGCTTCGAGTCGTGGCGTCACTACGAGATCCGCATCAACAGCGAAGTGTGGTTGCTCGACACCAACGGCAACCGGGTGGGCCAGAAGTTCTTCGCCCTCGACGAGGGCTACATCGACGAGCTGCTCGCTCCGATGGCCTGACTCCGACGAGGGCCGTACCGTAGGCTCGGCGCCACATACCGACGGAGGCCGACCATGACCCGCAAGCCCCTCTACTACTCGCTGCCCGAGTTCACCTCGATCGAGGACGAGCGTCGGCACCGCAAGGAGCGGCTGGCCGGAGCCTTCCGCCTCTTCGGCCGATTCGGCTTCAGCGAGGGGGTTGCCGGCCACATCACCGCCCGCGACCCCGAGCTCGAGGACCACTTCTGGGTCAATCCCTTCGGGATGCCGTTCAGCCACATCCGCGTCTCGGACCTGTTGCTGGTGAGCCACGACGGTGCGGTCGTGGAGGGCGAATGGGAGGTCAATGCCGCGGCCTTCGCCATCCATTCCCAGGTTCACGCCGCTCGTCCCGACGTCGTGGCCGCGGCCCATGCCCACTCGGTGTACGGCAAGGCGTGGTCGTCGCTGGGACGCGAGCTCGACCCCCTCACCCAGGACGCCTGCGCCTTCTTCGACGACCATGCGCTGTTCGACGACTACACGGGTGTCGTGCTCGACACCGAGGAGGGCAAGCGCATCGCCCACGCGCTGGGGGACGCGAAGGCGGCCATTCTCCGGAACCACGGACTGCTCACCGTCGGACACTCCGTCGATGAGGCCGCCTGGTGGTTCATCACCATGGAGCGAACCTGTCAGGCACAGCTGCTGGCCGAGGCGGCCGGCACACCGCAGTCGATCGATGCCGAGTGCGCGGCCCGAACCGCCGCGCAGGTCGGCGGTTCCTTCTCCGGTTGGCTCGGCTTCCAGCCCTTGTGGGACCAGATCGTGCGAGATCAGCCCGACCTCCTCGACTGATCGTCCCCTCCCCCCGTGGCGAACCGGACGTGGCCCGGCGACCAGGGCGCGGCGTGACCGGCCACTTCGGTGGGGCGGGTGACCGAGCGATCAGTCGGTAGGGGGCCAGAACGGCAGCGACACCACTTCGGCCTCGGCCCGCGTTCCCCGCTGATCGATCTGTAGATGATCACCGACGGCCACCGTTGGCTCCACGAAGGCCAGCGCAATTCCCTGCTCGAGCATCGGCGAGAAGTTCCCGCTGGAGACCTGGCCGACCGGCTCGCCGTCGCGCAGCACGACCTGACCGTGCCGAGGCGGTCGCCGTCCATCGACGCGGAGGCCACGCAGCCGCCGGGTGATGCCCGCCTCGCGTTCGGCGGCGAGGGCCGGGCGACCCCGGAACGTCGGTTTGTCCCAGCCGACCACCCAGCCCAAGCCGGCCTGGAGCGGGGTGATGCCCGGCCCCAGCTCGTTTCCGTGCAGGGGCAGCCCGGCTTCGAGTCGCAGGGTGTCACGGGCGCCGAGCCCGGCCGGACCGATGTCGGCGGCCACCACGGCTTCCCACAGCGCCGACGCCGCGGCGCGGGGCACGGCGCACTCGACACCGGGTTCGCCGGTGTAGCCGGTCCCCGCAACCCGGATCTCGACTCCTTCCCACTGGAACGTCCCCACCCGGAAGCGCCCCACGCCCGCGGCGTCGGGATGCACGGCGGCGAACTTCTCGACCGCGTTGGGGCCCTGCACGGCGAGGATGGCGCGATCAGCGGTGACATCGACCACCGAGCAGTCCCCGGCGGCGAAGGCCGAGGTCACGCCGTCGGTGTTGGACGCATTGGGCATGACGTCGAACTGGTCCGGGGCCAGCCACCACACGATGATGTCGTCCGCCACCGAAGCGTCGTCGGCGTCGAGGAGGTGGGTGTACTGCGCCCGCCCCGGCTCGATCTTGGTGAGGTCATTGGTGAGCGTTCGTTGCAGCAATTCGTAAGCGCCGGCACCATCGACGCGCACCGTGCCCAGGTGACTCACGTCGAACACCACCGCGTCACGACGGCATCGACGGTGCTCGGCCAGCGTCCCGTCCTCGTAGTGGAGGGGCATCTCCCATCCGCCGAAGGGCACCATCTTGGCCCCCTGGTCCCGATGCCGGTCGCCGAGCGGACTCTGGCGGAGCTCGCTCACGAAGCCAGCAGCGCCTGCGTGGACCGAAGCCCGAACTGGGCGGCCAGTGCGGCCACATCGCGCCGGTACAGCATCTTGCAACGCACGCCGGGGTACTCCTGGTGCAGCTGGCGGACCTTGCGGTTCTTCTTGGTGACCAGGCGTTGCCGCAGGGTGGTCACCTCGACGTAGAGGTCGAACCCCGGCAGGTAGAAGTCCGGGGTGAACCCCGCCAGCGGCCTCCCGTGGGCATCGGCGCGCAGGATGAAGGTGGTGGGCTCGTAGTGCCACTCGATGTCGTAGAAGTCGAGGACGGCGGCGACGTCACGCTCACTGTCGTGGGCGAAGGGCACGCGTTGGTGCGGCAGCATCGAGCGAACCGAGGCGTCGGCCGAGGCCCGGCGGATCAGTTGCTCCCCGTGGCCGCCGACGACTCGATCTCGAGATCGGGGAAGAGCTCGACGATGGCCGCGTCGACCTCCTCCTTCACCCCGCCCAGCGGCAAGATGTTGAGCACGCCCTGGCCGTTCTGCACGAGATCGATGATCTCCTCGCCGCTGCGCACGAGCACCGAGCGATTGCCCGATATCACGAGGTTCACCTGCGTGACGTCCTCACCCAGCTCATCGCGGAGATAGCCGAACACATCGCGCACGGTCTCCAGCCGGATGCCCGCGTCGAGCAGGTTCTTGATGGCCTTCAGCTCGAGCAGGTCGCGATAGGAGTACCGGCGCCGGCTACCACTGCCCCGGGCCTCGGCCAACGTGGGCCGCACCAGGTCGGTCCGGGCCCAGTAGTCGAGCTGGCGATACGTGATACCGACGATCTCGGCTGCCTTCTTTCCGCTGAATCCGTCGATCATTCGTTCGGTGGTCATCGCGTCTCCTGGTGGCACCCGCTGAGAACTGCTGACATCGACGGAATTACGCCGGTGTCGTCCCGAGACTACGATGCCGCGCGCTCCGAGTCAACGACCTCGCGCGCACAGTGGTGGAGCGGTGACGCGACGCCGCCCGGTCGCTCAGCTCTCGAAGTCTTCGGGCGACACGTTGTCGATGAAGTCCCGGAAGGCCTCGACCACCTCATCGGCCAGTGGTTCGTCGTCGTCGTCGTCGGTCTCCGGTACCGCGGCCGCGGCGTCGAGCACGTCGGTCTCGACGAACACCGGGGTCTGGCATCGCACGGCCAGGGCGATGGCGTCGGAAGGTCGGCTGGACACGACGTGGACGTCGTTGCCCAACCGCACGTACAGGTCGGCGTAGAACGTGCCGTCGCGCAGCTCGGTGACAACAACTCGTTCCGGCGTCGCCCCCAGCTCGTCGAGCACCTGGTGGAACAGGTCATGGGTCATGGGACGGGGGGGCTCCACACCGTCGAGGGCCAACACGATTGCCGTGGCTTCGGGCGCGCCGATGAAGATGGACAGGATTCGCCCCTGGCCACCCCGCTCCTGGAGCATGACGATGGGCGCGTTGCCGGGCAGCTCCGCCCGCACACCCAGGATCTCCATCTCCTCCATCGCCGCGACACTACCGCTCTGCCGGGGGTTCGGACAGCACGCGGCGAGCACCGAAATGGTCATCGCGGATCCACTCGGCCAGCGCCGCCGACGCCAGCTCGTCCTCGCCGGCGAGGGTGGCCACCCCGCCGATGTGGCGGCCCTGCCCGAGGGCATCGAGGCCGTACCCGACCAGGAACCGGTCGGGCACTGTGGCGCCCACGTAGTCGATCTCGAGGGGCAGGATGCGGCGGGCCGTCTTGTCGAAGAGGGTGGCCAGCCGCAACGACGACGGTTCCCGCTGAGCCAGCTGACTGCGCAGGTACGCGGTGCGCAACCCGGTGTCGATCAGCGTGGTGACCAGCACCACCGGGCGACCACCGATGTCCTCGCGCAGGTCCTGGACCAGCCGAACCCGTCCGCTGTCGGCCCGAAAGCTCGATGTCTGGAGGAAGTCCAGCCGGATGTCGCCCCCGATCGCGCGGCCCAGCTCACGAACCAGATCGGCAGCGAGCACGACGGCCGCCTTCAGCACGCCCACCACGACCACGCCGTCGGGGTGGTCGTGGGCGATGTTTCGCGCCATGGATCGCACCAGCCGCTGCACCTCGTCGGCCGAGTACAGCGGCTGGAGGGTCATAGGTGGTCGCGGAGATTGTTGCCCAGCAGGAGACGCCGAACCTCGGCACCCAGCTCGACCAGCTCGCGGACACGCTCGCCGGCATCGTCGCGACTGCCCGCCAGGGGGGCCACCAGCTGGTCGATGACGCCGGCCTCGCGGTCGGCCGCGACCTTGAACATCCGGAGGTGTCGCGGTTCGACACCGAGCTGGGCGAACCGGGCAGCCAGATGGGCCATCAGCAGCGCAGCGCCGTCGTAGCGCTTCTGACCGCCGCCGTGACCGGAGCGGATCAACCCGTAGGACTCCAGAGCGGCGACGTCCTCCTCGGTGAGGCCAGCGGCCCGGGCCAGTTCCGTGGCATCCAGGCTGACCGTCGCATCGATGGCGGGAAGCGCGGCCCCGGATCGGCGGCGACCGACCTTCGGCGGATCATCGCCCTCGCCCGCCTCGCCCCGGGCCAGCCGGTCGCGGATCACCCGAAGCGGCAGGAAATGGTCGCGCTGTTGGTGCAGGACCCACCGGAGCATGGCGATGTCATCGTCGTCGAACTGGCGATACCCCGATCGGGCACGGGCCGGAGCCACCAGCCCCTGACTCTCGAGGTAGCGGATCTTGGATATGGAGATGTCGGGGAACTCGCCCTGGAGTACCGCCAAAACGTCACCGATGGAGCGCCGGGGCCGGTCCGATACGTCGGACACGTCGGTCATGGAGCGGCGGTGCCGTGGAAGAAGACGAGTTTGAACTTGCCGATCTGGAGCTCGTCTCCGTCGGCCAGCGGCGCTTCGTCGATGCGCTCGCGGTTGAGATAGGTACCGTTCAGGGAACCGACGTCGCGGACGCGGTACACCCCATCGGCATGGGTGAGCTCGGCGTGGCGCCGGCTGACAGTGACGTCGTCGAGAAAGATGTCGCTGTCGGGATGGCGGCCGGCGGTGACCAGCTCGGAGTCGAGGGCATAACGCGAGCCGGCCTTCTGGCCGCGTTTGACGACCAACAGACCCAGATCGGCGGTGAACACGGCGCGGTCGAGCTGGAAATCGCTGTCGGCCTCCACCTCGACCGGCTCGAAGGCGCCGGTTGGATCGGATTGCTCATCCAGCAGACGGGACCCGCACGACGAGCAGAAATTCGCGCCCATCGGATTGCGGTGACCGCAGCTGGGACAGCTCGCATCGTTCATGTCAGTCCTCGGTGAGGGCGCGGTAGGCGACCGGGTCGAGCAGGGCATCGAACTGGGACTCGTCGGCCACCTCCACGACCATGATCCAGCCGTCTCCGTACGGGTCGTCGTTGAGGAGTTCGGGAGACTCACCCAGCGCGTCGTTCACCTGGACGACCGTGCCCGAGAGCGGCGCGTAGATGTCGGACACCGACTTCGTGGACTCCACCTCACCGACACTGGCGCCCGCCTCGATGGGCGAACCCACTTCGGGGAGCTCCACGAACACCACGTCGCCGAGCGCGTCCTGGGCATAGTCGGTGATGCCGACTCGGGCCCGGCTCCCGTCGAGCTGGGCCCACTCGTGATCCGATGAGTAGCGGAGATCCTCTGGGACGTTCATTGGCCTGAACCTATCGGATCTGGCGGCGAGCCCGAACCGCATCGACCGACGCCGGAATGTAGGCCACAGCCGACACCAAGGCGTACGCGATGCCGGGAATACCGCACAGCCAAGCGAGGATCCTCGCTTGATCGGCCCAGAAGATGTCGGCGTGACCAGCCAGGAACAGCGGGTACGAGAACATCAGGAGGAAGGTGCCCGTCTTCCCGAACCAACTGACTTCGAAGGTGCGCACGCCCATCGCCCCCAAGAGGAGCGCGGCCATGGCCACCAACCCCTCGCGGACCAGCGTGATGCCGGCGAACCACCACGGCACCGCACCGTCGATGGCGATGCAGGTCACCGCCACCAGCAACATGATGCGGTCGGCCGTCGGATCGAGCAGCTGCCCCAACCGCGTGCCCTGATGGAAGCGTCGGGCGATGTAGCCGTCGACCCAGTCGGTGGCGCCGAGCACCGCCAACAGGATGGCCGCGGCCAGCCGATCCTCCAGTCCGAACAGCAGCCACACGAACACGGGTACGCACAACAGCCGAACCAAGGAGATGGCATTGGGCACGGTGAGCACCGGCCCCCACGGATATTCGTCCTCGAGGAGGTGAGCGGGGTCGGGCGAGGGCACCCACCCAGCCTACGAGAACGGGCGGAAGCACCTGCTGCGCACGCCGAGCTCTACCATGGCGCCGCGTCCCAACGGAGGTTTGGCCATGACCACGCTGTTCACCCGGATCATCGACGGCGAGCTACCCGGTCGCTTCGTGTGGCGCGACGACACCGCCGTGGCCTTCCTGGCCCTGCATCCCTTGGCCGAGGGACACACGCTCGTGGTGCCGGTCGCCGAAGTCGATCAGTGGACGGATCTGCCCGTCGAGGCGGCGGCCCACACCATGACGGTGGCCCATCACGTGGCCAACGCCCAGAAGGCCGCCTTCGCCGCCGACCGCATCGGCCTCATCATCGCCGGGTTCGAGGTTCCCCACACCCACCTCCACGTGTTCGGCGCAGCCGACATGAGGGCCTTCGACTTCGCCAACGCGTCGGCCCAGGCCGAACCACCGGGCATGGACGAGGCGGCCGACGCCATCCGTGCGGCACTGGTTGCCGCCGGGCACGCCCCGCGGGTTCCGGGCTGAGCGACCCCGGCGAGCCGGTCGGTGACCTCAGCCCACCCGCCGGTAGAGGGTGACCCCTTCGGCCCGGTACTCCTGGCGGTAGCCGTCGTGCTGGAGATTGCGGTCGAAGTTGTCGAACCAGACCCGGGACCATCCTTCGGCGTCCCCCTCGTCGAACAACACGTACTCGGTTCGCCGCAGCCCCCGCTCGGCCTGGATCACGCTCTCGCTGGTGTCGAGCTCGTACACCACCGCCCGCTCGGCCACCCCGACCAGAGCTCGGGGCGTGGCCTGTACGCCGGCGTCGTCGGGAATCATCTCGATGGCGGCCCGGCGGGCCTGATCCTGGGCATCGCGCGAGCCCCAGTCCCAAGGTTCCTCGTAGGGTGTGCTGGGTGCGTCGCGGGCGAAGAACACGATGGCCGTGACGGCCAGGGCAGACAGGACGCGGCGGTCCACGTTGACCAGCTCGACCCGGATCTGGCCGGTGCGGGCCAGCGCGAAGGTTGCCGCCACCATCAAGAAGGCGACGGCCGGCACGCTCAGTTCGGCGGGAGGCGACTCATCCATCGCGGTCGACGCCAGGTACAGCATCTGCAGGGGAACCATCGGCAGGAAGTACCGCGGGGCGACCAGCGGCAGGAACAGCAGCGGGGCGAACAGCCCCACCAGATACTCGAAGTTGGTGCGGGTGAACACGTCGGTCAGGAACTGGATGGGATTGGTGATGATCCCGCCGAGGACGCCCAGCGGGGTGTCGCCGTAGTCACCGAAGAACTCGACATGGGCCACCCCTTCGGCGGCCAACCGGGGCTCGATCACCAGCACGGCGAAGAGGAACCACCCGAGACTGACCAGCACGGTGGCCAACCCGATCCGGCGGCGCCCCTCGGTGAACAACAGGACACCCATGCCGGCCACCGCCAGCGCCAGATCGGCCCGGGCCAGCACGGCCAACCCCACGAGCAGTCCGAAGCGCCACCATCGCTCGTCGCGGATGGCGAGGAAGGCGGCGATGAACAGCGGCACGGCCAGGGTCTCGGGATGGAAATCAGCCAGGTTGAGCTCCTGCAGCGCCGGGTACAACGAGTAGGCCAGCACCAGGACCGAGGCCGCTCCCACCCGGAGCTTGGCCCACCGGCGGGCCAGTCGGTACAGCGGCACCACCGCCACGGCGAGGGCGGCCGACTGCACCACCAACAGCGTGGTGGCGGTGGGAACCAACCGGGCGATCTGGGCCAACGGCCAGAACAGCACGGCTGCCTGGGGAGCGAACAGATGGTCACCCGTGATCGTGGTCTCGAGATCGCCACCCTCGCCGATGAGCCACGACCCCTGAACCCAGGCAGCCAGGTCGGTTCCGGTATCGAGGCTGCGATAGCGGGCCAGCGACAACAGCGCGAGCGCGACGAAGAGGAAGGCCGCGTAGATCCAGGGAAGGACGCGGTCGACCTCGGGCATGTCGAGGCGACCCTGCCAACGCAGTAGCCATGCCTCGAAGCGACGGCGGTAGTCCCGATCAGCCACGTCAGGCGGAATCGAGGGGCAGCGTCGGGCTGTCGGGCTCGTAGGGTTCGATCAGGTGAGCGCCGCGGTTGCGAGCGTTGTTCACCTCGGGCGAGACCCGGTGCTTGACGAGCAGCTCGGATGGCGCCGCCACCAGGTATCGGCTGAGCAACTCGATGTCCGCCGCGTCGGGGTCGAGCCAGGTGTCCCATGCGTCCGGAGGCAACATCACCGGCATCCGATCGTGGATCTCGGCCATCGAGTCGTTGGCGGCACCGGTGATGATGGTGCAGCTGTGGATCTCGGCCGAGCCGTCACGGTCGGGGCCGCGCCACACCTCCCACAGCCCGGCGAAGGCGAAGGGGTCGCCGTCGCGCCGTTGGATGTACCACGGCTGCTTGTGCTTGCGTCCAGCCACCTTCTCCCACTCGTAGAAGCCGTCGACCGGGATGATGCAGCGGCGTTTGGCGAAGGCCCGCTTGAACGAGCTCTTCTCGGCGACGGTCTCGGACCGGGCGTTGATCATTCGGTTGCCGATCTTGAGGTCCTTGGCCCAGAACGGCACCAACCCCCAGTGCAACGCATCGAGGACGCGTTGGTCGTCCCGCTCACGAATGGCGTAGACGTCGCTGGAGGGCGCCGTGTTGTAGTTCGGCTCGAGCACCTTCTCGCCGATGGCATCGACACCGAAGTACCGGGCGATCTCGTCTGGCGCGCTCGACGAGACGAAACGTCCGCACATGTGCGCAACGGTACTCGTGCGGGGCCGACGAGTCGCGCCCACTCGTGCTGGACCGATCCGACGAGCGAGCGACGCGGCCCCGTCGCCGGGTTGCTCAGGTGAAGACGCAGGAGACTCGCGCTCCGGCCCCGCCCAGTTCGAACTCGGCCAATTGGCCGGCTGCGCCGCTGAGCGTGGGGACCTCGACGGCCAGATCGGCCACATCGACGCGGCCGCGGACCGAGGCCACCTCGAAGCCCGGTACCTCGTGCACCAGCTGCACCCGCAGCGACTCGGCCACACCCTCTCCGCCCGTGGGCAACGGCACCGGTTGCTGGGGAACCTCGATGGCGAACACGACCGTCTGCTCACCTCGGCAGTCCTCCACCGCGGCCTGACCGGGCAGCGACAGCGAGCAGCCCCCCGGACCCTTCCAGTGGACCACGTCGAGAGGCACGAACCCGCTGGTGATGGAGGCCACCACGCAAGCGCCGTCCATCCAGCCCGCGGGGCCGGTCAGCACGACCCGGCCCTGCTCGCCGGCCCGGGCCAACCCGACCACGACCTCGCCCCGGTCGACCGGCAGCACCCGGTCGGGCGGTTCGGGAACGATGCGCTCGAACTCCTCGGCCCCACCCGAACGCACCACCACCGGCAGCTCCAGCCGCGTGACCAGCCGGGGGTCGATGAGCGACGGCACCACCAGACGATCCGACTCGGGAGCCACCTCGTCCTGCTGATCGAACACGAAGCCCGAGCTCTCGGCGTCGCCGCCGCGGTCGATGACTCTCCAGAGCACGAAGACGGCCACCAGACCAGCCAGGACGAGCAGGACGCGACGCCGGCGGCGGCGCGACCGCTCGATATCGGCGGCAAAGCGCTCCTCGTCGATGTCGGGATCGAGGAATTCGGCCAGCTGCTGCTCGTAGAGACCCGCGTCGGACGTGTCGGGGAGCGGCGACTCGGGTGCGGAGGGAGAATCGATGTTTGGAGACTACGCGTTCAGCGGGCCGACCCCGCGTCGTCCCAGAAGGCGCCCCACGAGGGTTCCCGGTATGGCAGCGATCCCCGACCCACCTGACGACGCGGCCAATCGGCGTCCGGCTGGGTCAGCGGTGACTCGGCCGTGGCCACTCCGTACCAGAGCAGGTGTCGCCGGCCGGTGAATCGCCACTGGCCGTCGACCACGACGTAGCGATCCCGGTACTGGATCATCTGTTCGATGAACCCGTCTCGGTGATCGTCGATGTACCCGCGGCACCACACCTGGCCATGGGCGTGGGTGGGATCGTCGAAGTCGATCAGGTGGTTGCCGACCAGCAGCACCGCCATCCCGACCTCGCGTAGGCTCTGCCCGAACAACGCTGCGGCCCCGGCCGGGCCGGTTCCCGACTCGCCGAAGTCGGCGTCGGGCGCGAACAACGAGGCCAACTCCTCGATGGCGCGTCGATCGATGGCCGCCGCGTACCGATACGCCAGCTGGCGGATCTCGTCTCGCGCCACGACTCGACCCAACGGACTGAGCCCGTCCGGGCCCTCGACCTCGATCTCGACCATCGCCCTCCTCCGGTCCCCGGTCGGCGAGCGTAGCGCCCGCCGCTCGCGCGGGGGTTCGGGACGATTCGTCCCTCGGTCAGGGTTGTGAGGCACGCTGTTGGTGATGCAGCTCCACCCGTGGAACACCGACTTCCGATGGGCGTCGACCCGTCCCCCGGACCTCCGACGCCTCAGCGACGACCAGGTCGCGCGGTTCGAGACCGACGGCTACCTGGTGGTCGACGGCGTGTTCGATCGGGCCAGCCTGGACGAGGTGACCGCCGCGCTCGACGACGACGAGGCCGAGGCCGACGCCCTGCTCCAGCAGATGCCCGATCAGCGCATCAGCATCGCCGAGAGCGGCGCCATCACCTTCGCACCGCATGCCGTGAAGCGTTCCGAGGTTGCTCGCCGGTTCACCCGACACCCGACCCTGCTCGATGTGGTCCACGACCTGCTCGGGAACGACGTCCGGCTGTACTGGGACCAGCTGGTCTACAAGAAACCCGAGAAGCCGCGTGAGTTCCCCTGGCACCAGGACAACGGGTACACGTTCGTCGAGCCTCAGCAGTATCTCACGTGTTGGGTTCCGCTGGTCGATGCCACCGTCGCCAACGGCTGCCCCTGGATCGTGCCGGGCCTCCACCGCCTGGGAACGTTGCGCCATCACTGGCGTGAACCGCTCGGCTTCGAGTGCCTCGATGCTCATCCCGACGCGGTGGCGGCCGAAGCGCCCGCAGGATCCGTGGTGGTGTTCTCGTCGCTCACGCCCCACAAGACCGGCCCCAACACCACCGACGCCGTGCGCAAGACCTACATCATCCAGTACGCGCCGGACGGCAGCGTCGTGCTGGACGGGGATCCGGACCGAGGTCCGGCGACCGAGCGCACCCCGGCGTCGGACCCCGACCGCCAGTTCACCGTCATCCGAGACGGCGTTGCGACCGCATGACCGAGGAGGCCCCGGCTCCGGTGGAGATCGCCGAGCGGATCCGCGATGCCTTCTCCAACTTCGAAGGCGAGTTCCTGTCGATCACCCGTCGGGCCCAGGCCCGATTCGCCCGCCGCGAATGGGACCTGTTCCAGTTCGACGCTCGCGAGCGCCTGGGACTGCATCGGGCCGTCGTCGACAAGGCGGTCGCCCGACTCGAGCCACTGATCCCTCCCGAACCCCGCCGACGGTCGTTCTGGCAGGAGACGCGCTCGGCCTATGCCGGCCTCATCGCCGGCCAGCAGGGCCTCGAGCTGGCCGAGACCTTCTTCAACTCGGTCACCCGACGGCTGTTCACCACCATCGGCGTGGACGAGGACCTCGAGTTCCGGTGGTTCGGCGCCACGGCGTTCCCCCGCAGTGAGCTGGAGAGCGTGGCCGTCGCCACCTTCCACGATCGCGACGACCTCGAAGCCACCATCGGTGACGTCCTCGACTCGTTCCGCCTGGGGGTCGACTTCACCGATCCGACGGCCGACGCTGAACTGGTCGCCCATCGTCTCCGCCGGGCGCTCAACGATGCCTGGGGATCGGCCGTCTTCGACGGCCTCGACATGTTGATGCCCGTGTTCTACCGCAACAAGGGGGCCTACCTCATCGGACGGCTGCGCCGCCTGAACCGGGTCATCCCGTTCATCCTGCCGATACTCAACACCCATGGCGGAATCTCGGTGGACGCCGTGCTGGTGTCGGAGAGCGCGGCCAGTCGACTGTTCAGCTTCACTCGGTCGTACTTCCACGTCGAGTGGGAGAACACCGGGGAGCTGATCGGATTCCTCAAGTCGATCCTGCCCATGAAACCCATCGCCGAGCTCTACACCGCCCTGGGCTACAACCAGCACGGCAAGACGGCGCTGTACCGGGCCTTCTACCGTCACCTCGAGCACTCGACGGGCCGATTCGAGCGGGCACGCGGCACGAAGGGCATGGTGATGAACGTCTTCACCCTGCCGTCTTTCGACGTGGTGTTCAAGGTCATCAAGGACCGGTTCGCCCCGCCCAAGCGCACGACCCGATCCGAGGTGATGGCCCGCTACAAGCTGGTCTTCGACCACGACCGCGTGGGGCGCATGGTCGACGCCCAGGAATTCGAGAACCTCAGCTTCCCCCAGGACCGCTTCGAGCAGGATCTGCTCGACGAGCTGCTGTCGGAGGCCGCCGACACCGTCGAGCTCGACGGCGACCAGGTGGTCATCAAGCACCTGTACACCGAGCGGCGGCTCTACCCCCTAGACCTGTTCCTGCGCGAGATGAGCACGGCGGGGGCCAAGCAGGCCGTGATCGAGTACGGCAACGCCATCCGCGACCTGGCCGCGGCCAACATCTTCCCCGGCGACCTGTTCACCAAGAACTTCGGCGTCACCCGCCACAGCAACGTTGTGTTCTACGACTACGACGAGCTGACCCTGCTGTCGGACTGCCGCTTCCGGGCCGTGCCCCAGACCGACCGGTACGAGGACGAGATGTCGTCCCAACCCTGGTTCTCGGTGGAACCCAACGACATATTCCCCGAGGAGTTCCCCACGTTCATGTGGTTCCCCGCGGACCTCTGGCCCGTCATGCGGGCGCACCACGGCGACCTGTTCGAGGTGGATTTCTGGAAGCGCATCCAGGCCCAACACGACGCCGGCGACATCCCCGACTTCTTCCCCTATCCCGACGAGGCCCGCATACGCCGCTGACGAGCGGCCACCCGGGCTCGATGCGCGCCGACCGCTCCGGCGGTGGTCCGGACCGCCCATTCGCGTTGGCGAGCCCGGTGGGGCGACCATAGGGTCTACGGGGTCGCGTCCGGTTCCCCGGCTGGACGCGGGGATGGTCAGGGAACCACCCGGGACTCGAGGAGCTGGACCGCATCGCCGACATCGCCATCCGACTGGACGAGGTCACGAAGCGTTTCGACGGCACCGACACCGACGCGGTCAGCGCTCTCAGCCTCGACATCCCGAGCGGCTCCATCGTCACGCTCATCGGCCCGTCCGGCTGCGGGAAGACCACCACCCTGCGGATGATCAACCGGCTCATCGAACCGTCATCGGGCCGGCTCGAGATCAACGGAACCGACATTCTCGATCAACCCGTGACCGAGCTGCGACGCAACATCGGCTACGTCATCCAGCAGGTCGGGCTGTTCCCCCACCGCACCGTGGGCCAGAACATCGCGACCGTGCCCCGGACCCTCGGTTGGGACAAGCAACGCACCGCCGAACGGGTCGAGGAGCTGGGTCGGCTCGTGGGTCTGGAAGCGGCGATGTTCGATCGCTACCCGGACGAGCTGTCGGGCGGCCAACAGCAGCGGGTCGGCGTCGCTCGCGCCCTCGCCGCCGACCCACCGGTGCTGTTGATGGACGAGCCTTTCGGTGCCGTCGACCCCATTGTCCGGAACCGGCTCCAGGACGAGCTGTTGGCTCTCCAGCAGCAGGTCCACAAGACGATCGTGCTGGTCACCCACGACATCGACGAGGCGTTGCGGCTGGCCGACCGGATCGCGCTCCTCAACGTGGGTGGCATCCTGGAGCAGTACGCCACACCCGACGACCTGCTGCGGGATCCGGCCAACGAGTTCGTCGAGCAGTTCGTCGGTCAGGACCGTGGCATGAAGCGGCTGACGCTGAAGACCGTGGCCGAGCTGCCCTACACGCAGGGCCCGGTCGTCGATGCCACCGCCACCACGACCGAAGCGCTGGCCGTCGCCGAAGCCCACGGCGTCGACTGGGTCGGCGTCGTGCGAGACGAGCGATTCCTGGGATGGGCCGACCGCACCGATCTGACCAACGGGGCGGTCATGGCCGACCTGCCCGTCGCCCGCCCCTCGGCCCGGGTGACCCCGGACAGCAGCCTGCGCAACGCCATGGAGTTGATCATGACCGGCCGGACCTCGGTGGCGGTGATCGACGACGGCGGTCGATTCGGTGGGGTGGTCACCCTCGACACCATCCGGTCCAGCCTGGGCTCGGAGCTCGGGTCGTGAGCATCGTGGCCGAAGCGGCCAACCCCATCATTCGATGGGAGTGGGTCGTCGACGAGTGGGACCAGATCCGGGAGGCGCTGGTGCAGCACATCGAACTGACCGTGCTCTCGGTCGCCCTCGGATCGCTGGTGGCCGCCATCTTGTCGGCCATCGCCCTGCGCTACCGGCCGATGACCAGCCCGATCACCGGCTTCGCCGGCTTCCTCTACACCATCCCCAGCGTGGCCCTGTTCGGCCTGCTCGTCCCCTACTTCGGCCTGACCCGCACCACGGCGGTGCTGCCACTCGCCATGTACACCCTGCTGATCCTCGTCACCAACACCCTGGCCGGTTTCGACGCCGTGCCCAGCGCGGTGCGCGATGCGGCCGACGGCATGGGCCTCACCCCAACCCAGCGGGTGCTGAAGGTCGAGCTTCCCCTGGCGCTGCCGTACATCATCGCCGGCCTCCGCATAGCGGTCGTCTCCACGGTGGGACTGGTGACCGTTGCCGCCATCATCGGTCAGGGCGGCCTCGGCCGGTTGATTCTCGACGGGCTCCGGCGAACGTTCTGGACGCCGATGACCATCGGTGCCGTCCTGTCGATCGTCATGGCCCTGCTCCTCGACGGGCTGATATACGGGCTCGGCCGGATGGCCACGCCGTGGACCCAGCGGGCACGGACGACGTGACGGCGACCCTGTTCGGCCAGGCCGCGGTCCCCCGTGATGTGGGCGTGTTCGAGTTCCTCTCCAGCTCCCAGTACTGGACCGGAGCCGGCGGCATTCTCACGTCGCTGTGGGACACCGTCGTCCTGTGCGGCGCAGTGGCCCTGGTCGCCACCCTGATCGCGGTGCCGCTGGCGACGATGCTGGCCCACTACGGCCGGGGCGAGCTGTCGGTCACGTGGATCGTCACCCTCAGCCGGGCGGTACCCACCTTCGCCATCGCCGGACTGCTCGTGCCGATCTCGCTGCGACGAGGGTGGGGCTTCGAACCCTGGCCGATCTTCATCGCCCTGCTCCTGCTCGCCCTGCCGCCGATCTACCTCAACACCTACACCGCCGTGAAGGACGTCGATCGAGGTGTGGTCGATGCCGCCCGGGCCATGGGATTCAACGAGCGCCATGTGGTCTTCCGCGTCGAGATGGCACTCGGAACGGCCGTCATCCTGGCCGGAATCCGGGTGGCCGCGGTGCAGGTGGTGGCCACCGAACCGATCCGAGCGTTCCTCGGCGGCGACGGGTTGGGCCGCTACGTGCGCGACGGCCTCGGACAGAACAACGACAGCCTTCTCCTTGCCGGAGCCATTCTGGTTGCTACGCTGGCGGCCCTCACCGGCGCCCTCTTCGGCGTGGCGCAACGGTTGGCCCTTCCCCCTGGCGTCCGCCGACTGGCTCGAGCGCGCGACCGTTGACCCGCACGCTCCGCCGAGATCCCATTCGCAAGGCACAGAAAGAGACACCCATGAAGAGCAAGCTCCTCCCGACACTCCTGGCCATCGTGGCCCTGTTCGGACTCGTAGCCGTGGCCTGCGGCAGCGACGACTCGGGCGGCGACAGCCAGTCCGAGACCAGCGCGCCGACCGACACCGATCCGCCGGGCGACTCCTCGGCTCCCACCGACACGGGAGAGGGCGGTGACGAGGCGGCCGCCCCCGACGCCGACGGTCCGACCATCCGGGTCCGTGGGCAGGACTTCAGCGAGTCGGTCACCATCGCCGAGGTCTTCGGCCAGTACCTCGAGGCCAAGGGTTACGCCGTCGAGCAGGTGACCCCGGCCGGGTTCCGCACCGAGGCCATCGACGCGATCACCAACGGTGATCTCGACCTCATCATCGACTACATCGGCGGCTCGCTGACCGCCCTCGCCCCGGACGCCGATACGTCCAGCGACCCGGCCGAGATCGTGTCCGTCATCGAGCCGCTGTATCAGGAGATCGGCGCCACGTTGCTCGACGTGTCCCCGGCCGTCGACGGTGACGCCCTGGTCGTGCGGGGCGATTCGCCGGCCGAGACCATCTCCGACCTCGTGGGGACCGACAGTGTGTTCGGGGCCGCCGCCGCGTGCTTCGAACGGCCGCAGTGCTTCGTGGGCTACACCGATCCCGAGATCTACGGCATCGAGTTCGCCGACGAGGTCACCATCGAGTTCGGTCCCCTGCTCGGCGAGGCGCTCGCCGCCGAAGAGGTCGACGCGGTGGTGTGGAACACCACGGCTCCGCAGATCACCGAGCTGGGCTTCAAGGTCCTCGAGGACGACTTGGGCCTGCATCCG
>JAOUEE010000313.1 GCA_029858875.1 Acidimicrobiia bacterium | reverse complement strand
CGGGTCCGGCCGTGCCATTGATCATGTCGTTGCCCGCGGTGCCCACGATGGTCGCCGTGCGACCGTCGCAGGAGTAGACGACCGGAGCCGGGCCTGCCGACTCGAAGAAGCGGTGCGTGGTCCAAATCTGGTTGCCCTTCATGACCACGCCCACACCGACGTGGGTGTAGTCGGCATCGATGAGGTTGGCGTAGTGGCCGCTGCTGCCACGAAAGGCGTCCATCAGGCTGCTGACCGAGTAGCCCACGCCGATGTTCTCACCCATGGACCGCCAGGGATCGGTCAGCCCCTCGCTGATCGGGCTGGCGTGTTGCAGCTGGCCGGAGTCGGCCATGGACTGGGCCCACGAACGTGACAGGGCCGAGAGCTGCAGATGGACGGTCAGCGGGGCGGAACCGGCAGCAGCTCGGGTCTGGTTGATCTGGGCGACGAAGTCCTGCTCGGCGTCGGAGAGACCAGGCGCGGCGGCGGCCGAACCGATCGGGAGGACGAGGGCGGCGACCAAGGTGCCGAGGAGGACGACGAGTCGAGGCATGACCGCACTGACATCGACGCGTCTCCGCAGGAACTTGAGCGTGGCCCGGTTCGTCAGGTGCAGCAGTAGCCTCGACGGCCATGTATCCCTCGAGATCGGTCGACGGCGGCTTCGATCGCGTGCCCCTGCCGGTCACCGACGGCGGACTGTGGCTCTGCGGGAAGCGAGCTGTGGCCCCCGATCCGGGAGCAGCCCTTCGTCGAGCCGGTGCACGGGCGATCGTGTGCTTCAACGAGGCGAGCGATCTCGAGCGGGAGTACCCCGACTACCTCGAGTGGCTGGCCGCCAACGAGCACAACCGAGCCCACTGGTTTCCCATACCGGACCTGCACGCCCCGACAAACGACGAGGCCGAGGCGATGGTCGCCGTCATGGTCGGCCGGCTCCGGGCCGGCGATGGCTTGATCCTGCATTGCGCAGGCGGACTGGGTCGCGCTCCCACCATGGCGGTGTGCGTCCTGCTGGCCCTCGGGATGCCTCTCGCCGACGCGCTGTCCCACGTGCGGGCCCACCGACCCATGGGTGGCCCCGAGGCGGGGGCCCAGCACGAACTGGTGCAGGCGTTCGCCGCCGGGTGTCCGATCACGCCCTGACCGAGGTCGCCGCTCGGCCACGGCGGCGTCGGTGCCGCCGGGGACGGCGAGGGGGGTGCCGGGTAGGCTTGGTTGCGTGACCTACGAGGCCCCCGAGTATCACCCGGCCTTCGAAGAGTATTGCGAGACGATCTTCGAGCTGACCGAGGACGGTGTGCCGGTGATCCAGGCGCGCATCGCCGAACGCCTCGACGTCAGTCGCCCAGCCGTGTCGGAGATGATCCGCAAGATCGAACGCGAGGGGCTGGTGGTCATCGCCAAGGGCAGGATCCGTCTCACCCCGGAAGGGCTGGTGCTGGCCAATCGAGTGGTGCGGCGACACCGGCTGGCCGAACGCTTCCTCACCGACATCCTCGGCCTGTCGTGGAGTGAGGCCCACCACGAGGCCGGTCGGTGGGAGCACGTCATCTCCCGCCCGGTCGAAGCCGCCCTGGTGAGGGTTCTCGACGACCCCACCACCTGTCCTCACGGCAATCCGATCCCCGGCTCCGGCTACGTGGCGCCGTCCGACACCGATGTGCTGCGGGATCTCCCCACGGGAGCGTCGTTCACGATCGAGCGCATCCCCGAGGAGCTGGAGTTCCGGGATGGACTCCTCGAGTTCCTCGAGTCGAGCTCCATCCAACCGGGGAAGTCGGGCCGGGTCACGGCCAGTTCACCCGACGGCACCACCACGGTGGAGATCGATGGTTCTCACGTGGGCGTCGGAGCGTTCGCCGCGGCCCGCATCCTGGTCTCGGTCGGCTGATCGGCCGGCGCCCGGGCGCTGCGACACCGGCGCGGTCGCGCCGTGGTCGACCCGCTACTGGTTCTTCGGGAGATCCGAGAACGGGACGTTCTTGGTGTCGCCCGGCTCCTTGGGCAGTCCGAGGACCCGCTCACCGATGATGTTCCGCTGGATCTGGTCGGTACCGCCGTAGATCGGCGGCGCCTGGGCGTACAGGGCCTGGAAGGTGATCATGGCGAGCAGCGGATCGCCCGTGGCCTCATCCAGGGTCTTGCGGTCGTCGTCCGCGTAGGCGTGCAGGGTGCCGGCCGGGCCGGCCAGCCGCAGGCCGAGGTCCCGGGACAGGCGGACGATGTTGCTCATCGACAGCTTGCCGATGTTGGGCATGCCCGGGATGTCCTTGCCCGCCGCTCGGGCCGCTTTGGTCCGCTCGGTGTTGAATCGTCCCAGTTCGGTGAGGGTGTGGAGGCGGGCCAGATCCTGGCGGATGAGGGGGTCGTCGGTCTTGCCGTGCTGTTCGGCGTAGGAGTGGAGCAGGCTCTTGCGGCGGGCGTCGGTCGGTCGGGGTCGACTGGTGGCGGCAGGAGCCCCGGCCAGATCACCGGCGCGCCGGCCCAGTTGATCGGCGATGGTGCCGGGTGTGGCCCCTCCACCACCGCTACCGCCGCCGGCGCCGAGGCCGGCTCGTTCGTGCATGAGGGTGGTGTTGGTGACCGCCCAGCCGTTGTTGACGTCGCCGATGTTGTTGCCGGCCGGCACGCGCGCGTCGGACAGGAACACCTCGTTGAACATGGCGTGGCCGGTGAGCTCGATGAGCGGGCGGACATCGACCCCCTCCTGGTGCATGTCGATGGCGAACCAGGTGATGCCCTGGTGCTTGGGGGCGTCGGGGTTGGTCCGAGCGATGAGCATGCCCATGTCTGCGGTCTGGCCCAGCGAGGTCCAAACCTTCTGACCGTTGACCACCCACTCGTCGCCGTCGAGCTCGGCCCGGGTGCCGAGTCCGGCCAGGTCCGAGCCGGCGCCCGGCTCGCTGAACAGCTGGCACCAGGCCTGGCGGCCGGTGACGATGTCGCGGACGAAGGTGTCGATCTGTTCCTGGGTGCCGTGGGTGGCAATGGTGGGCGCCGCGAGCAGCAGGCCCAACCCACCCGGAGCGCCGAGGGCACCGTGGGCCCCGAACTCGCGGGCCACCAGATTGGCGTCGCTGCGCGACAGGTCCCGCCCATAGGCGTTGGTGGGCAGGGCGGGATGGGACCAACCGGCCAGACCCATGCGCTCCCACCACTCGCCCACGGTGAGATCGGGGTCCCAATTCTCGGACAACCACGTACGGATCTCGTCCACCAGTTCGATGGAGGTGGTCGGGGCTTCGTCGGTGGCGGTCATCGTGCGGGAACCTCGTCGGGAACAGGGGTGGATGCTGCGGGGGTCCAGCCCGGAGGGCCGAACACGTAGTTCACACGCTCGCGCCAGTCCGATGCGCGGCGCACATCGCGGATGATGTCACGGTGCTCATGGGTGGCGATGCGCAGTGGATTGAAGGTGTCGATGTTCTTGGTGAGCCCGTACGTGATCCGATCGCCCTCGGGTTCGAAGCTGCGGAAGAGGCGATCCCACACGATGAGGATGCCTGCGTAGTTCCGATCGAGGTACTGGGCGTTCGCGCCGTGGTGCACCCGGTGGTGCGACGCCGTGTTCAGCACCGCTTCGGCCGGCGCGGACAGCCGGTCGATGACCTCGGTGTGGACCCAGTACTGGTACAGCAGGTTGAGTTGGCCGGCACGCGCCACCTGCGCCGGTGAGAACCCGAGGGCATGCATCGGCCAGAAGATCCAGTGCAACATGATGCCCGTCCACGGTTGCCGCAGTGCCGTGGACAGGTTGTAGCGCTGGCTGGAATGGTGGGCCACGTGGTTGGCCCAGAACAGCCGGGACCGGTGCTGGAGTCGATGATCGACGTAGTAGAGCAGGTCCCAGGCCACCAGGGCGCCGAGGAAGGCCCAGCGGGCCCGACCCAGATTGGCGACCCGCCGCCGGTAGATGGCGTTGTCGAGCGGGCTCAGCAGGTGCTCGTAGGCGGCATTGACCACCAGCGAGCCGGTGCCCATGGCCAGGCTGGCCATGGTGTCGCGCCGCTCGTACCCGGTGGGTTGCTCGACGTTGGATGCCGTCGTGCCGGGTGTGGGGATGCGGCCCTGCTTGGCCGCTCGGCGCAGGAGCAGGGCTTCGATGCCCATCGTGGCGAAGAAAGCAGGAATGGCCAGCACCGTGTAGTCACCACGACGCAATTGCCCGCGAAACGACGTCGTGGCCCGGGAGACGATCGATCGCAGAGCCATGGCACGGTGAGTGTACGGCACGACCAGTTCGGCCACCCATGCGAGACGGTCGCGTGACACCGCGCGCTCGGTCGCACCGCTCCACCGGTTGGCCGACGAGGAATCGGGGGTCCGGCCGGGTCGGCTACGCGGGTGAGAAGGGGTCGGGGACGCCGCGACGGGTGCCGGGCTCGAACCGGGCGGGGAGCGACA
>JAOUEE010000312.1 GCA_029858875.1 Acidimicrobiia bacterium | reverse complement strand
CGATCCGGTGGTGCTGCTCGGCGACTTCAACACCGGTCCGGCGGGGGAGCGGTATGAGGCCGAGGTGGCAGCCAACTACGAGCTGCTCCCGGCCGCCATGCTCACCAACACCTACGTCGAGGCCGACGACGCCCGTTGCACCTTCTGTGGTGACAATCCGCTGGTGGACGGCGACGCGGCGGTGGTGATCGACCACGTCTTCACCCGTGGTCTCGACGCGGGCCAGGAGGCACGGCGAATCCTGGACCAGCCCCTTGCGATCGATGTGGACGGCGAAGAGACCGCTGCGGCCTTGTCGGATCACTACGGCCTGTTGCTCACGCTGACCGGCGACTCCGGCGGTTGAGCCGAGCTCCACGGGACCCCATCGGCGACCTGATGCGGGCGGTTCTGTGGCTGCCGCGAGGAATCAGCGGCGAGTGACGCTGACCGGCAGGCTCGTGTAGCCGTGTACGAAGGACGAGAAGGTCCGCTCCGGCTCGTCCTGGATCTCGATGCGCTCGAAGCGCTGGAGGATCTCCTCCCACAGCACCCGAAGCTGCAGCTCGGCCAGACGGCTGCCCATGCAGAAGTGGATGCCGTAGCCGAACGAGAGATGCCGGTCGGCGTTGTGGCGTTCGATGTCGATGACGTCAGCGTTGTCGAAGACGTCCTCGTCGCGGTTGGCCGACACGTACCACATCAGGATCTGATCCTTTTCGAGGATCTTCTTGTCGCCTATCTCGCAGTCGCGCGTGGCGGTCCGGCGCATGTACGTCAACGGGGTCTGCCAACGAATGATCTCGGGCACCAGCTTCGGCACCAGGCCGGGGTCGGCGATCACCTTGTCGTACTGATCGGGGAACTTGTTGAGTCCGTAGACACTGGCTGACATCGTGTTGCGGGTCGTGTCGTTCCCCCCGACTATCAACAGCAACAGGTTGCCGAGATGGGCCACCGTCGGCATGTCCTTGGTGGCGTCGCCGTTGGCGAGCATCGAAACGAGGTCGAAACCGGGAGTCTCGCGGCGCTCGGCCCACAGGCCCTCGAAGTAGGCGACGCATTCCATCAGCTCGTCGATCTTCTGCTGCTGTGTCTCCACCACGCCGCCTGGTTCGGGGACGGCAAACACGATGTCGGACCAGCGGGTGAGCTTGCGGCGGTCCTCCAGCGGGAAGTCGAACAGCGTCGCCAATAGAAGGGTCGTGAGCTCGATGGACACGGTGTCGACCCAGTCGAACGTCTCGCCCTCGGGCAGCGATTCCAGGACGTTCACGGTGCGCTCGCGGATCAGCGGCTCGAGATTGCGGAGGTTGCTCGGCGCCGACACGCCTCGCACGGTCTTGCGCTGCTCGGTGTGGGTGGGGGGGTCCATCGAGATGAACGAGGTGATGCGCTGGAACCGAGCGTCGGCTTCGGGGCTGGGGCGGAGCCCCAGTGTGATGCCACGCGCCGACGAGAAGGTCTGCCAGTCGCCGTCGACGGCTCGTACATCGTCGTACTTCGTGACCGACCAGTAGCGGCCGGACGACTCCAGCTCGTTGAGGTGCACCGGGTCCTCGGCCCGCAAGCGGGCGAAGTGGTCGTGCCAGCGGTCGTCCTTGAACAGATGAGGATTGGCCGGGTTGATGTCAGCGAGGGCGAGGTCGACGGCACGGGGCACGCCGGCTCCGAGCTCGGCCATCTCCATCTCGGGGGTGCGGATGTCGGCGTCCAGGTAGTCGGACGTCTCGTCGGTCGCATCGCTCATCTGGGGTGCTCCTCGGTCGGCGACCAGTGTGCACCATCGAGACTTCGCGACTCCAGCACCCACATCGACCAACGCCCCCTACTGACATGCACGACACACCCGCCAGCTGACGCGTCCGAGTGCCTGCCAACACGTCGGCAACAACGTCGTCATCGCGACGAGTGGCCCTTGCGGGATGACCCTCGAACCACTCCTGAGTGGTGCCGTCGCCACGCTCAGTGGTCTGAGGATCTGGAGGGTTGCGGACGGTGCCGATGCACGACCTGGTGATGAGAGACGACACGACCTGGTGATCGGGCTCGGGACTCATTCCTCCCCGGGACCGGACTGGTGGTTCTGTTTGGCCGCCATCTGGCGGGGGCGGAGGCCGGCCCGGCTGGCCATGAAGGCCTGCACGTCGGAGGCGCCGCTGGCGATGGTCAGCAGGTCCGTCGTGTTCTGCCAGTGGGTGCGCATGCCCATCAGCTCCCAGGCACGGGTGATGCCCATCTTGATGACCATGATGGTGGTGAGCGGCATCTGGGCGATGTGGGCGGCCATGGTCTCCACCGTCGATTCGAGATCGTCGGCCGCCACGACCTGGTTGACGAGGCCCCACTCGAGCGCCTCCTCGGCGTCGAGCGTGGGGGCGAGGAAGAGATACTCGGCGGTCTTCTTCCAGTTCATGAACATCCAGGGTTCGATCATGGTCTGGGCACCGGGCAGCGCGAATCCTTGGGGTAGCGGCATCTGGAAGTAGGCGTCGTTCGACGCCACGGTGAGATCGGTGCAATAGGCATAGATCGTGCCGCCACCGAGGCAGTAGCCGTGGACCTGGGAGATCGTGGCCTTGGGGAACTCGCGCAGGCGCAGGGGCGGCCACAGGAAGAGGTCGTAGTTGTGTTTCTTCCAGGTGCGCTCCGATGTCGGCCCCGTCGTCGGGTAGACCTCGGCCATCTCCTCGGGGCTCACGATCGCGTGACCCGCGCAGAAGCCGTTGCCATCGGCCTTGAGAACGAGGACCTTGACATCGTCGTCGTCCTCGGCCCACACGAGGCACTCATCCATGTCGCGGACCTGCTGCGCGCTCTGGATGTTCGCTTTCTCCGGCCTGCTCAGCACGATCCGGGCGATCGCGCCGTCCTTCTCGTAGCGGATCGTCTCCAGATCCCTGGTCTCCATCGCTGCTCCCTTGCTTCATCAGCCGCCAGTAATTGCGGGAGTCAACCGTGACACGTGGCGACAGGACGAGGCGAATGATCGCTGTGATCGCTGGCGAGGGGACGTGGAGCTCGCAAGCGCCGCTGTCGAGGCCGATCTGGACGAGGAGGCGACCGAAGCCGATGTACTGGCCGATCATCTGCCGGACTCGATCACCTCGACCCCGCCGAGATGCACTCGGACATCGGCCATGAACGCCGCATCGACCTCGGTGTGATCGGCGGCGGCCGGCGCGGCGCACCGGACGGCCAGCTCCTCTCGCCGGGTCTGGTTCCGCTCGTCGATCGTCGCATTGATTGAGTGCAGCGATCCGGAGCCGGGCGAGTTCCTTGATTCGGGACGGGACGACGCCCTCGTGTGGCCGGGTCGCCGTCGCGGATGGTCTGTGGACCCCATCGACAAGAGGAGGGCACGCCTGCTCTGATCGAGCGGGGAGCGGGAGTCGCGATCGCATGTCGATCGCTGCCCCGGGAGAACCGCGACGGTCAGGCGCTCGGTTCTCTGGGGAGGCCGAGCACCCGCTCGCCGATGATGTTCTTGTTCACTTCGGTCGTACCCCCGGCGATGGTGAGCGACCGGCTGGCGATCAGACGTCGGCCCCAGTCGCTTTGGAGCGCGTCGGGCCCGAGGATGTCCACGGCGAGCTCGGCGATGTGCTGTTCGCCGAGCGACCACGCCAGCTTGACGACGCTTCCCTCCGCTCCCGGCACGCGTCCCTGCACTGCGGCGGAGATCGTTCGCGTGGAGAGGAGGCGAAGATTGAAGGTGTCGATCCACGCCGACGCGATTCGTTGACGCGCGATCGGGTCCGCCCGCACGTCCTCGCCCGCGTCGTTCAGCAGCCGGTCGAGGCTTGCCTGCATCATCAGGTACAGCTTCGCCACCCCGGCCCGTTCGAACCCGAGCGTGCGCGTCGCAACGTGCCACCCGGAGCCGATCTCGCCGAGGACTGCGGAGACGGGCACGGCCACGTCGTCGAAGAAGAGCTCGGCGAATCCGTGATCGCCGCCCATCGAGCGGATCGAGCGTGCTTCGATGCCGGGAACCCGCAGGTCAACCAGGAGGCAGGTGATCCCTTCGTGCTTCGGCGCGTCCGGGTCGGTACGGACGTAGAGCTGACACCAGTCCGCTCGGTGGCCGAGCGAGGTCCACGTCTTCTGGCCGCTGACGACGAAGTGGTCACCGTCGCGGATCGCCCGGCAACTGAGTGACGCGAGGTCGGACCCTGCGCCCGGCTCCGACATGCCCTGACTCCAGATCTCGTCCCCGCGGAGCATCGGGCGCAGATGACGATCCTGCTGCTCCGCGGTCCCGAGGGTCATGATCGCCGGCGCGATGTTCGCGACACCGATCGCGTTGACGGGCCCCGGTGCGTGCGCAGCCGCCATCTCCTCCTGATACACGAGCTGTTCGAGCACGGTTGCGTCCCGGCCACCGAACCGCTCCGGCCAGTCGATCGCCCCCCAGCCGGCAT
>JAOUEE010000311.1 GCA_029858875.1 Acidimicrobiia bacterium | reverse complement strand
CTCGGTCGTTGATGGCCTCCAACGCGGCGGTGTAGATGGCGGCGGCGTCACCCGACTCGATCTCGACCCCGGCGTCGGCGAGTCGGTCAAAATCGATCGCCACGACGCCGACCCGGATGACGTCCTCGGTCACCCCGCGGAAGCTTGCGGTCAACTCGACGGGCGTGTCGTTGGGCTCAGTCGTGTCAGCAGAATCGACATCGTCGTCGTTGTCTGGTTCGGTGTCGTCCGGTTGGGTGCTCGACGGGGGCTGGTCGGTGTCTGGCTCGCCGGTGACGGTGGTGTCGTCGCTGCTCGTGCATCCGGCGGCGACCACGGCAGCCAGGACGAGGGCCAGGACGAGGCGTCGGGGTCGGTTCATGCGAGGGTCTCCGTGGGTTCGTTTGTGTGGTTCATTGCGTCGGGGCTTGATCGAGACGGGATGCCGGTTTCCATCGACCATCGGGTCACTCCAGGGCCTCGGTGACCAGGCCGGTCACCAGTCGTCGGCTGCGCTCGACCGGCAGGCTCTGCCAGGTTCGTAGCCGGTCCCAGGTTTCCCAGCTGGTATGGAGATCGATCAGCTCGAGTACTTCGTCTGCCGCGTCGGTGTCGAGCGCGGATAGTTCGGGCTCGAACGTGCGGGCCAACTGCTCGCGGAGGTGTGCGGCCAAAGTGGTCTGCTGGGTCTGGATCTCAGGTGAGCGGTGCATCCTGACCAGCGCCGAGCGGCGCGCCGGCGCGACGGCCTCGAACAACTCGGCGCGGTGGTGCACGATGCCGTCGATGCGTTCGGCGCGGGTCCCGGTGATGGGACGGGCGGTGAACAACTCCAGGTGGCGTTCCAGATGCCGTTCGGCGATCGCCACCGCCAGTGCTTCCCGGTCCTGGAAGTGGTGATAGATGGCCCGGGTCGTCCGCCCGACACGGGCCGCGATCTCCTCGATGGTGGGGGTGAGGTTCCCCTCGGCGTAGAGGCCCATGAGGGCATCGATCACCGCCTCGCGGGTGCGTTGGCCCCGGGCGACGCGTCCGTCCTCGGTGGTCTCGGTCATGTCGGTGCCAGGGTCGACGTCAGCTGGTCGCGAAGGCGGTCCAGCTGGTCGTCGGCGCTCGGGTCCGCGGCAAGGTTGGTCGCTTCGTCGGGGTCAGCGGTGAGATCGAACAACTCGCTGGCTTCGCCGGTGTCGGCGTTGATGGTGGCCCGCCATTGGCCGTCGGTGATCGCCTGCCAGGTCGGCAGCCCGGGTCGCATGCGGATCATGCTGACCGCGTGTTCGCGCGTGGCATCGGTCTCGCCGTTCACCACGGGGGTCAGCGATTGTGCTGGTGCTCCTTCGAGGGGGGTCGCGCCGCCGGCGTCGAGCAGGGTGGCGGCAACGTCGAAAGCCTGGACCGGCGCCGTCTCGACCCGGCCGCTGGTCCCGGCCGGCGGACGAACGATCAATGGGACCCGTACCGAGGACCGGTAGAAGTTCATCTTGGCCATCAGGCCGTGGTCGCCGAGCATCTCGCCGTGGTCGGCCGAGTACACGATCCAGGTGTTGTCGAGCTGGTCATGCCGTTCCATTTGGGTGAGTAGATCGCCGATGCGCTGATCGATGAGCGACACCATGGCGTAGTACTGGCGGGCACCGGCCAGCACGAACTCGTCGCTCAGCAGCTCGCTGTGTGAGTGTTTGCGGAGCCCAGCCAGTTGGGTTGCCCACTCGTCGGTCGTCGCCACGGGCTCTGAGCGGGCGGTGCGCTCGATATCGGCGCCGGCGTAGTGGTCGGCCCAGATGGGGTCGCCCATGAGCGGCACGTGGGGTTGCACGAACGACAGCTGCAGGAACCACGGTCGGTCACCCGGCTGGCCACCGATCCACTGTTGCGCTTCGTCGGCGAGGAAGCACGTGAGGTCGAGTTCCTGGGGCAGGGGAGAGGTGACGCCGTTCCAGTGGCCGTCCCCGCCGCGGAAGTTGGCGCCGATCACCTCCCGGTACGGCTCGAGGGCATCGTGCTCGCTCAGGAACCGCATGTAGGGCGTCTCCCAGTCGCCGAGATGGACGTAGCGGTCGAACTCCTCGACGACATGGTCGAAGCCGAAGCTCCCGATCCACTCGTCGGTGGGAGCCGGCGTCCCGGGCTCGGCCAGCATCGGCCACGAGTCGAAGTGGGTCTTGCCGATGGAAGCCGTGGTGTAGCCGGCCTCCTGCAGGCGGCGGGGGAAGGTGTCCCACTCCGGTTGGCAGTCGCCCGCGAAGTTGCCCAGCACTCCATGGTCGCTGGGGTATCGGCCGGTCAGCATCGAGGCGCGGGCCGGCTGACAGATCGGGCTTTCGGTCCACGCCTGGTCGAAGCGCACGCCCTCGGCCGCCAATCGGTCCAGATGGGGCGTGACGACGATGTCGTTGCCCGCGCAACCCATCACGTCGGCGCGGTGCTGGTCGGCATAGATGAACAGCAGATTGGGCTGAGAGTCGCTCATTGAGCCACGCCTTCCCAGGAAATGAGGCCCTGCTTGAGCCGTATGCCACTTGACTTGTACAACCCCTTGCTCGGGTACGGGGCGATCTCCCTGGATCGAGCCCGACAGAGGTCGGACTTGATCGCCCGAGCTCTCGTCACGGCGGGCTCGTCGTCGGGGCCGAGGGCGACCAGATCGATGACGTGCATGGCCAACTGCGGGTTCCCGTCGGCCGCCAGCGCTTCCGCTCTGGCGATGACGTCGTCCGGGTCGGCGATGGCGTCGAACGTCGCCCGGGCCACATCGGCCGGCGGCGACGGATGCAGCGAGGTCGGGTTGCGGTCCCACCAGCCGCTCTCCTCGCGGACGAGATCGCGCACGATGTAGTCGGGGCTGCCGTAGAAGTGCGTGAGCCACGGAAGATCAAAGACCTCGGGCGGGTACTCGAGATCGGCGAGGATCTCGCGCTCGTTCATGCCCCGATTGAGGCGGTCGACCACCTCGCGGCGGAGCCAACGCAATGCCTGCGCCGTCGTGGTGAGTCGCTCGGTGATGAGGTCCTCGCCCGTGACGAAGTCGCCGAACTCGATGACGAGCACTTCGGGGCGCAGCTCGATCAGTCGGTCGATCGTGTCGGCCCACCGTCCGGTCAGGCGAAGCGTGCGCTGAGGTGTGCCGACGTTGGGGATGAAGTCGGCGGGGACCGCTGGCCCGGCGAAGAGCGTGCGGGTCTCGGGGAGCCACATCGAGAGCGCACAGTCGGTTTCGGAGGGGGTCCACAACAGCTCGACGCGCGGTGACTCGCAGAGCACCATGTGGTCGTCGAACGACTCGGTCGGGTCGATCTTCTCGGGCGTGAACATCTGCGTGATGCCGGGGAACTGCATCTCGTTGAGGATCGCCTGGTAGCCCTCGGTCTCCCGGTACCTGGCGTAGCGGATCGGCAGGTTGCAGTGAGCGATCAGCCGAGGCGGTGCGTCGCCCCGCCCGGCGTTGTGGTCAATCCACTGGGGAACGCCGAAGTTGTAGCCGAAGTGCCCGTGCGAGTAGCAGATAGCGGCGACGGGCGCGTCGGTGCGGGTCCGCAACTCGACGATCATCTCTTCGGTCTTGCGGCCGCCTGGCCCCGTGTCGACCAGCACCACACCGTCGGAAGTCTCCACCGCGAACGCGTTGCCCTGGGCCGCCAACACCCACACACCGGGCGTCACCTCGACGCTGGGTCGTTCACTCACTGCTTCTCCAGACATCTAGGACCATCCTCCGTCGTGGGCAACGAACTGCCCGGTGACAAAACCGCACGTACCGTCGAGGTAGGCGCAACACAACGCGGCGCACTCGTCGACCGTGCCCAGCCGCCCCATCGGGACGTGGGCCACCGTCTTCGCGAGGCCTTCGGGCGTGTCGGCCCCGTTCGCCGCGACGAAACCGGGGAAGTCCATGAAGTTGGTCCCGAGGGCATTGAGCTGGACCCCGTGCCGGGCGACGTCTGCGGCCACGCTCTTGACGAGGTGGGTGGCGCCGGCTCGTAGCGCGGAGTACAAGGGCGCGGCAGGAAGGACTTTGTTGCCCGCCGAGCTCGTGATCATCAGCACCTGGCCCTGACCGCGCTCGATCATCGATGGGAGCACTGCCTTCATGAACTGATACGGGGCGTCGATCAAGCCGCGTTCGAGCTTGTGGAGGTCTGAAGTGGTGGACTTGAGGAGACGACCGGTGACGATCTCGCCGGTGAAGGCGGTGGCGGCGTCGATACGACCGAACCGATCGAGGCCGGTCTGCACAAGCCGCTCGGAGACCTCTTCTTCGGCCAGGTCCCAGACGCCCTGCACGGTCGCGACGGTCGCTCCGAGGCCTTCGAGCTCTTTGACGAGGCCCGCCTCGGGGTCGCCGATGACGAGGTCGTGGCCCCGCCTCGCCAACTCGCGGGCCAGTGGTGGGCCGATGTAGAAGCTCGTGTTCGCGATGAGCGCAACGCGACG
>JAOUEE010000310.1 GCA_029858875.1 Acidimicrobiia bacterium | reverse complement strand
CCCGTGGTGGACCACCAAGCGGGCCCAGCTCTCGTAGTCACGATGGGCCGGCTCGTGGCCGTGACCCCCGTCGATGAACAGCAACGCCAGCTCGGTGGACCACGCCCCGGCAACGGTGGGCGAGTCCCCCACCAGGGCAACGACGGTGCCCTCGAGCCCGGCGTCGTGCACCGCCCGCCGGAAATGCGGCAGGGTGTCCATCTCGCCCACGGCGGGATCGACGAGATCGGGTTCGTGCCACTCCCAGCCCGCCTGGTTCTCCTCGGATCCCCGATGGTGGTCGAGGGCGTACAACACCCGGCCATGCTGTTGGGCCGCGGTACCCAGGTAGATCGAGGACTTCCCGCAGTAGCTGCCGATCTCGAGCAGCGGGCCGTCGACGGCGAGCGTGGACGCGGCGCGATACAGGGCGAGGCCCTCCTCGGACGGCATGAAGCCCCGCGCCGCCTCGGCCCGGGCCCGCTGCGCCGCCGGCATCGTCGACTCGTTCACCGGGCGGAGGCTACCGGCAGGGTCAGGCGGCCAGGTCCTCGACCAGGCGGCGGGTCGCGGCCGAGCGGCGCTTCAGGTTCCATACGGTGGCCGGGCGGGCCCGCCACAGCAGCCGGTCGAAGAGCAGGAACCGCAGCACCCACAGCACGGCGAAGGCCGACTGGTGGGCCACGTAGACCATGATCTCGCTGTCGTAGCGCCGGCCGGCCAGGAACACGAGGCTCGACGAGGCCAGCAGGCCCAACAGGGTGAACAGGGCGAAGGGCACCACCTCGGCCCGAACACGGACCCGCCCGGCCCGCACCCACACGAAGCGCCGGTACAGCAAGAAGCACGGCACGGCCGATGCCACGACCGCGGTGATGGCGGCGGGTACGCCGTCCCAGCCCAGGAACCCGTGCAGCACGACCAACGTCAGCAGACCCAGGAAGATGTTCACGAGGCTGACGGCGGTGTAGCGGGCCCATTTGCGACGCGAGGCGCCGGTGGGACGGGGAGTGAACGATGTGCCGGGCACGGCGGGTGAATCTACCCGGGTGTGCTCCCGATCGGTGCGTCTGCGGTCAAGAGACCACATTGCGTGGGATCGGGCCGGCTGGGCCGCACCGGGAGTGACCGATTCCTGAGAGCACGCCGAGGTCGGCCCCGACGGTCGGCGACCGGCCGGCGGCGATGGCCACACATTCGGATGTTCGCACGCCAGGATGGTGGCCATGCAGGATGCCCTCGACGCCGTCATCGACCTACTCGACCTGGAGCCGATCGAGGTCAACATCTTCCGCGGACTCAGTCCCGACGAAGACCGCCAGCGCGTGTTCGGCGGACAGGTGGCCGGCCAGGCGCTGGTGGCCGCCGCCCGCACCGTCGAAGAGGGAACGGTGCATTCCCTGCACGCCTACTTCCTGCGACCGGGTGACCCCAGGGCACCGTTGCTGTACGAGGTCGATCGGATCCGCGACGGACGGTCCTTCACCACCCGGCGGGTGGTGGCCATCCAACACGGTCGACCGATCTTCAACCTGGCCGCCTCCTTCCATCGCCCGGAGGAGGGGTTCGAGCACCAGTTCACCCGGCCCGATGCGCCCGATCCCGAGTCGCTGCCCGATTTCGCGGCCCGAGTTCGAGCCAATCCCGAGGTGCCTGACGACTGGGCCGATCAGCCCCGGCCGATCGACACCCGCTACATCACGGCCACCCCCATCGAGCGGGCCGAGCCCCAACCCCCGTTCCAACAGGTGTGGTTCCGAGCCAACGGGGAGCTGCCCGACGACCCCGTCCTGCACACCTGCCTGCTCACCTACGCCTCCGACATGACCTTGCTCGACACCACCCTGTTGCCCCACGGCACCGGCTCGATCCACGACGACATCATGATGGCGAGCCTGGACCACGCCATGTGGTTCCATGCGCCCTTCCGGGCCGACGAGTGGATGCTGTACGACCAGGACACGCCCTTCAGCGGCGGTGGGCGGGGCCTGGCGCGGGGTTTGGTCTACAGCCGAGGGGGAGACCTGATCGCCAGCGTCATGCAAGAGGGCCTGATTCGGAGGATCCATGCGGTACCCGACGACTGACCGAGCGGCCGCCCGGGTCGGCGCCGCCCTGGTGATCTCTGCGTTGGTGCTGACCGGCTGCGGGAGCAGCGACGGGGGCGAGGCGGGGCCGACGAGCTCCACCGTCGCCGGTTCCACCACTGGCGCGCCCGTTGCCCCGGCGCCCAGCACGACCGTGGACGCCGTGGGGCCATCGACCACCGACGTCGTCGAGACCGCAACGTCGATCGCCGCTCCCGACTTCGACCGCGTCACCATCGGTCTCGAGGAGGTCAGCACCGCGCTCGAACCGACGGCCATGGCCACCCGCGCCGACGACGACAGCCTGTACGTGGCCGAGCGAGCCGGCCGGGTCGTCCGGATCGACCCGGCAGACGACAGCGATCCGTCACCCATCCTCGACATCAGCGACGAGGTCGACACCTCCGTCGAGCGGGGACTGCTGGGCCTCACCTTCTCACCCGACGGTTCGCGGTTGTACCTGCACTGGTCCGACAGCGAAGGTGCCACCCGGGTCACCGAGTTCACGGAGGACGGCGGCAGGGAGACGGCGGTCATCGACGAGAACAGTCGCCGTGAGATCTTCGCGCTGGACCAACCGTTTCCCAACCACAACGGCGGTGAGCTCCGATTCGGCCCCGACGGGTACCTCTACCTGGGCCTGGGCGACGGGGGCGCAGGGGGCGATCCGCTGGGAGCCGGCCAGGACACCGACACCCCCCTCGGCTCGATCGTGCGCATCGACCCCAGCGTCGACGAGGATCAGGCCCACGGCCGCTACGGCATCCCTGACGGCAACATCGACGGCACCGAGCTGTACATCATCGGTGTCCGGAACCCGTGGCGGTTCTCTTTCGATCGCGCCACCGACGAGCTCTGGATCGCCGACGTGGGTCAGGATCAGTGGGAGGAGATCAACCGATTGCCGGCCGGGGAGATCAGCGGCACCAATCTGGGCTGGAACCTCCAGGAGGGTCGACACGACTTCGCCGGCGGCGAGCCCGACGACTACGTGCCCCCGGTGGCCGAGTACGGCCACGACACCGGCATCTCGGTCACCGGCGGATACGTCTACCGGGGCTCCGCGATCCCCGACCTGGTCGGCACCTACGTGTTCGGCGACTGGCGAGAGGCCGAGATCTGGGCCATTCCGCCCTTCACCGGCGACGTCGGCGAGATCCGGTCGCTCGGCGTGTCCGTGCCCCAATTCGGCCTGGTGTCGTTCGGACAGGACAACGCGGGCGAGCTCTACGTGTTGCACAGCGACGGACCGGTGTACCGAGTCGTTCCGGCATGAGACGAGCCGCCCTCCTCCTCGCCGCCACGATCGTCATCGCCGCGGGCAGCACCGCCTGCGGCTCGACGCCCTCACCCACGGTCGAAGCGGCACCGAGCACCTCGGTCCCCTCCACCACCGTCAGCGCCGCCGCCGACCCTCCGACCCGGGAACGGGGGCGAGACCGCCAGGTGGTCGATGCCACGGTGCGGCCGGTCGCGGCCGACCGACCAGTGGCTCTGGCCGACCAGATCGTGGCCGCCGAACGCGCCATCCGCGACCCGGCGACCTCGCCCGACCAGCTCGCCGGCTGGGGCCACACCCAACAGGTGGCCTACGCCGCGCTGGCCGCCCGACCGCGCTGGGACGACAAGGTCGCTCGACGGGTCCCCGACGACCTCCAGCTGGCGCTGGCCGGCAATCTCTCGGCTCGGCGCACCAGCGCCGCTCTGTTGCCCACCGAGCCGGCGACCGAACTGCCCGCGTGGCGGATCGTGGCGCCCGAGCCGACCGAGGATCTGCTCGCGCACTACCGCGACGCAGAAGCGGCCACCGGCATCGAGTGGGAGTACCTGGCCGCCATCAACCTCATGGAGACCCGCATGGGGCGCATCGTCGGCGACTCCAGCGCCGGTGCCCAGGGGCCGATGCAGTTCCTCCCCGCCACCTGGGAAGAGGACGGCATCGGCCGGGGAGACATCTACGATCCGGCCGACGCCATCGCCGCCGCCGCACGGTATCTCGTGCGTCGGGGCGGGCCGGCCGACATGGCCGAGGCGCTGTACGGGTACAACAACTCCGACTCGTACGTGAACGCCGTGGAGCAGTACGCCGCCATCCTGCGTGACGACCCCCGGGCCTACCACGGGTTCCACCAGTGGCAGGTGTACTACGCCACCGCCGAAGGCGCGGTGTGGCTCCAGGAGGGCTATGACCAGTCCGAGCCCATCTCGGTCCTCGCCTACCTGGACGATCACCCCGCGGCCGCCCCGACGCCCTGAGCAGTCGCCCTGTCGGGCCCGCCGTCGAAGACCACATCGCCGCTTCGGTGCAGGTCGTCACCTCGCCCATGCCTGCGGCCGCGCACGCAGCCCGG
>JAOUEE010000309.1 GCA_029858875.1 Acidimicrobiia bacterium | reverse complement strand
GGTGTCCAGCTACTACGGCTGGGTCGCCAATTACGTCGACGGGGTCTCGTGTGACATCACCGGTACCCCTGGTGACGATCTGCTCTTCGGCACCCCCAAGCCCGAGGTCATCTGTGGCGGGGACGGCGACGACACCATGGTCGGCCGGTTCGGCAACGACGTGCTGTTCGGCGGCGCCGGCGACGACACCCTCATCGGCGGCAAGGGTGACGACAGCCTCGACGGGCACACCGGTAGCGACGAGCTCAATTCCAATGGTGGGTTCGACCTGCTGATCGGCGGCACCGGCCACGACTTCGTGTCGGGCGGCAACGGCGCCGACACCCTCATCGGCATGGCCGGCAACGACACAATGTTCACCGGCACCGGCGACGACATCGGCGTCGGCTCCAAGGGCAACGACACGATCAAGGGCGGGCTCGGACTGGATCTGCTCGACGGCTGGAAGGGCGCCGACAGCCTCGATGGGGGCCCCAAGAACGACGTGCTGTTCGGAGGCGCCGGCAACGACGCCCTCAATGGTGGCGCCGACATCGATTACGGCGACGGTGAGGGTGGCAGCGACACCTGCGTCAACGTCGAGAACGCATTCAGTTGCTGAACGACGGCTGTCATCGCTCCAACCTCTCCTGACGCGTTCTTTCCGGCGTTTCGCCGGGCGGGCCGGGTCGGTCGGATCCTCAGCCGGCTGTTCTGTCGACTGGATCTGCCGGCCCGGCCCGCTGCGTTGGACGACAACCAGGCCGTGTTGCTCTGCGCCAACCATCGCAGTCTCTTCGACCTGATCCTGGCCTACATGCTGTTGGGATCGTGGGGGCTACCCATCCGGTGCCTGGTGAACGGGAAATACTTCGACACACCGGGGCTCGGTTGGCTGCTGCGGGTCACCGGCTGCATCCCGGTGCTGTCGGGGCACGGTGACGAGGCCATCGACGAGGGCATCGCCATCCTGCACGCCAACGGCTGCGTGGGGATCATGCCCGAGGGCCGGCTGATCCCGCCCGAGGAGCGACCCACTGGCGTCGGTCCGGTGCGCACCGGGGTGGGGCGACTGGCGGCCAGCGTCGAGGCACCGGTGCTGGTGGTCGGCGCGGCCAACTCCGACCTGGTGTGGCCCCGCAACGGCGTGCCCCGACCGCACCTGCGACGCCCGACGGTGGCCCTGCGAGCCCGGGTGCTGCCCAAGCTCCACGGGCCCGCTGAAGCGGCCCGCGATGCGATCGTGGCCGCCATGATCGAGGTGGTCGCCGAGGCCGAAGCGGCCGCCGCCGCTCCACGCTGACCCGTCGGGTCAATCCGGTTGCCGCACTCGGGCCGCACGCCCCTATCATGTGGTCGCACTTGGTGGCCGTAGCTCAGTTCGGTAGAGCCCCGCGTTGTGGTCGCGGTTGTCGCGGGTTCAAATCCCGTCGGTCACCCCATCAGCCCGCAGAGGGTATCCGCCCGCCTGGTCGGTACCCTTCGCGAGCAACCACAAGCGCCTCTAGCTCAATTGGCAGAGCATCGGACTCTTAATCCGCAGGTTCTGGGTTCAAGTCCCAGGGGGCGTACCACTGCAATCGGCGGAACGACGGGGATCGCGGGGCATCGGACTCCGTTGGGCGTCGTGCCGAGTGCCCAACTGAGTGCCTAACTCCCGTCTCGTTAGACCGGTCGGAGCTTGTCCCAGTCCGCTCGGACGGTTTCCGTGTTCTGTTCGCATACCCACCCAGGGACATCCCGACCCCCGGTGCGTGACACGACCGCTGGCATCATTCGGTTATCACCTGCGCCGAGAGCGACATACGTAGCACCAAGTGCTACACTCACGTTGTGTCCCGAGAAATCAGCCAACGAGAACTCCGCAACGACAGCGGCAAGATCATGCGCGAACTCGACCAGGGCGAGACCTTCATCGTGACCCGCAACGGAATACCCGTCGGGGAGCTCACCCCTCTGCGACGCCATCGCTTCCTTCCCGCCGAAGCCGCTGTCGAGTTCTTCCGCACTGCCCCTCGCATCAACTATCAGCAGCTCCGAGCCGATCTCGACGCAGCCGCGGACCAAGACCCCACTCCCCGTGGCTGAGCCCACGAGACGGTCTCGGGGCCTACTCGACACCTCGGTGATCATCGACCTCGACCACATCGACCCCACCCAACTCCCGCTCGAGGTCGCCATCAGCGCCATCACCCTGGCCGAGCTCGCGGCCGGCCCCAACGCAACTACCGACCCCGACGAACGAGGTCGCCGACAAGACCGCCTGCAACGCACCGAAGCGGCCTTCGACCCGATCCCCTTCGACACCAACGCCGCCCGCGCCTACGGCCGCGTCTTCACCGCGACCATCGCGGCCGGACGAAAGGCCCGCGGTGCCCGCGCCGTCGACCTCCTCATCGCCGCCACCGCGCTGGCCGCAGAGCTACCCCTCTACACCCGCAACGGCGACGACTTCACCGGGCTCGGCGACCTCGTCGACATCATCGATCTCTGACCCCCGCTTGCCGGACCTGCACCACTTCCGAACGCGAGACTCATCTTGCCAGCAAGCTAGACACCCGAGCGCCGTAGCGCGTCAAGCTGCGATGGGTTCTGCTGGTTGGCGGTGGGCCCAGGCTGTGTGTTCGTGGTAGGGGGTGCGGGTGCGGAGGCAGCCGTGGAGCGAAAGGACCTCTCCGACGGCCGCCAACAGTTCTGTCGGGGTCTCCCCCCGGCTACCCGGCGATCCAGCCGCGATCCTCAACTTGGCAAGGTCGCACCCCGCTCTCCGCGCCTGGCCATCGTTCGAGAGAGTGAGCAGCCAGGGCCGAGATTCCCTGTAAGGCACTCACCGCGTCGGCGTGGCCAAGACCAGATCGAGTGGAAGTCGCACGATCTCGCCCTCGCTGGGACCCCCGGGAACCAGCCACAGGGCTTCCCCGGTGACGGCGAGACTTCGGGCCGAAGCACTTTGGCTGCAGGTTCTGGGTTCGAGTCCCAGGGGGCGTACCACTCAGATCCTTGTGATCACGCGGATCTCCGGGTCTCGGGTTCGGCCGGGCGGCGGGTCGAGTGCCTATCTGAGTGCCTAACTCCCTTCCGTTCGACCGCTCCGAGCTCCTCCCATTCCGCTCGAACGGTTTCCGTGTTCTGTTCGCATACCCACCCAGGGACATCCCGACCACGGGCGCTCGTCAGCTCCGCGGGGTTGGGTCGTTCGGATCATTCGGCTCAACGATCGTCGTTCTTGTGCCGTAGTCCGGATCGAACACAGGAACGAGACGTTGATCCCGTGGGCTGTATCTGGTCGCCTGGCCCGCGGCGGAGTCAGTGGCGAAACCGGCGTTCTCCCCCTCACTCACGGGAGAGCGATTCGATGAATACCCCTCATGACTCACAGGTCGACGGTGCCAACTGGTTCGGCGTGACCTGGTTCTCGCCCGCCCAGCTTCTGGCCGCGGTCACGGTAGTGCTGTTGCTGTTGCTCACCATGGCCACACCGGCCAGCGCCGGTCGTGGCGGCAACAAGGGCGGCGACGGAAGCTCCGTTCCGGCATCGTGCGGTGATTTCATCGCCGAGTCCGGCACCCTGACCCTCGACGAGGTCCGAGCCGGCATCAACGCCGACTACTCCGCCACCGGTGGAGGAATCGGCGTCGCGGTGATCGACACAGGCGTCAACCGGGCCGGCGGGCTGAACGGCAACAGCAAGATCATCGATGGCCCCGACCTGTCGTTCGACGCGCTCGACGAGAACCTCCGGTTCCGCGACCTCCATGGTCACGGAACGAACATGGCGGCGATCATCGCCGCCAACAACTCCGGCTCGGGAGACGGCGTCGCCCCGGGCGCGCACATCGTGAACGTGAAGGTCGGCGCGGGCGACGGCACCGTCGATGTCTCGCAGGTGATCGCCGCGATCGACTGGGTGGTGCAAAACCGCGACCTCAACGGCAACAACATCCGGGTCATCTCCTTGTCGTTCGGTACCGATGCCGACCAGGACCACCGACTCGATCCGCTGTCGCATGCGGTGGAGAACGCGTGGCGCCACGGGATCGTGGTGGTCGTGGCCGGCGGCAACGACGGTCGCGGTATCCAGCGCCTCGGCAATCCCGCTCTCAATCCCTACGTGATCGCCGTCGGAGCCGCCGAGCAGGCCCGCAACGGCAATTGGAAGGTCCCGTCGTGGTCCTCGACCGGCGACGGCCGCCGCAATCCCGATGTGGTTGCGCCCGGGTCGTCAGTGCTGAGTGCCGGGGTCGCGGGCTCCTATCTGTCCGACGCTCACGCCTCGGCGACCTGTGCCACCAACAAGGGTGAGCTGTATCTGCGTGGTTCGGGAACGAGTCAGGCCGCCGCCGCCGTCGCCGGCGCCGCTGCGATGCTCCTCGAAGCCCGGCCCGAACTGACCCCTGACGAGGTCAAGTACCTACTGACCTCCAGCGCGGTCGATCTCGGCAGCCAGGCTGAAGTGCAGGGTCATGGGATGGTCG
>JAOUEE010000040.1 GCA_029858875.1 Acidimicrobiia bacterium | reverse complement strand
CCAGGCGGGGCAACCGCGGCCAGTGGTCGGGCACGTACAACCCGCCGTCGGCGGCCAGTCCGGTGAGCAGCACGTCACCGAAGTCGAGTGTGGGCGCGGAACCGCGGGTGCTGACGTACTGCATCGTGGCCGACCCCGTCACTCGCCGATGACGCGCAGAGTGGAACCCACTCGTGCCACGACATCGAGCTGGGCCAGGTCGGCGAGGGTGCGCTGCACGTTGGCCTCGCGCGCCGGATGAGTGATGAAGATCAGGCGGGCATCACCACCGAGCCCCTCCTGTTCCATGGAGCGGATCGACACCCCGTGGGCACCGAAGACCGCGGCCACCGTGGCCAGCACGCCGGCCTGATCGGCCACGTCGAGGCTCAGGTAGAACGCCGACTCGATGTCATCGATGCTGCGGATGCTGGCTCGGGGCAGCTCGCCCAGGCTGGCCCCGCCCCGCTGGATGTTGGTGGCGGCATCGATGAGGTCGCCGAACACGGCCGAGGCGCTGGGTCGACCACCGGCGCCGCGGCCGTAGAACATGAGATCCCCCACCGCGCCACCCTCGACGAACACCGCGTTGAAGCTGTCGCGCACCGACGCCAGGGGGTGCGTGAGCGGCACCATGGCCGGGTGGACCCGCACCGCCACCTCGGTCTTGTCGACCAGCTCGGCGATGGCCAGCAACTTCACCGCGTAGCCGAGCCGGCTGGCGAAGGCGATGTCGGCCTCGGTGATGGCCGAGATGCCCTCGTGGTAGACGTCGCCGGCGACCACGCTGACCCCGAAGGCGACGCTGGCGATGATGGCCGCCTTGGCCCCGGCATCGAAGCCCTCGACATCGGCCGTGGGATCGCGCTCGGCGTACCCGAGGCTCTGGGCCTCGGCGAGCGCGTCGTGATAGGAGGCGCCGGCCTCGGTCATCTGGGTGAGGATGTAATTGGTGGTGCCGTTGACGATGCCCATCACCCGGGTGATGGGTTCGCCGATCAGCGACTCGCGCAGCGGCCGCATGAGCGGGATGGCCCCGGCCACGGCGGCCTCGAACAACAGATCGACGCCGGCCGCCGCGGCGGCGGCGTACAATTCGGCGCCGTGATTGGCCAGCAACTCCTTGTTGGCCGTGACCACCGGCTTGCCGGCGGCGAGCGCAGCCAGGATCAGCTCTCGCGCCGGTTCGATCCCGCCGATGGTCTCGACCACCACGTCGATACCGGGGTCGTTGACCACGGCGGCGGCATCGACCGTGAGCAGATTGCTGTCGACATCGACGTCGCGGCTCTTGGAGATGCTGCGAACGGCCACGCGGGCCACACGCAGGTCGGCGCCGGTTCGCGCCAGGACCACGTCGTGTTGCTCGGAGATCAGGCCGATCAGACCCCCTCCGACGTTGCCGCAACCCAAGATGCCGACGTTCACCGTGCTCACGTCGTGCACGGTAGCGGCCGGACCCGCCAGTAGCGTGCCGATATGGACCTGTCCGACGAGGCGGTCGCCCGATCCGTCGAGCGGCTGGTCGAGCTCGAGGGCGATGCCGGGGCCGCAGCCGACGACCCGCATCGCGCGTCCGATCTGGCCGCCGACATGGTGCTGGACCGCGCCAGTCGCCTCGACCTGTCCCAGCTCGCGGCCGAGGTCGAGGTGCCGGTCGAGCGGGTGGTGACGCTGCTCGAGCAGCTGGGCATCAGGAGCCAGCCGGCCGATCGTCCCCGGTTCTCCGACGAGGACGCCTCACTGCTGCGGGCCATCGATCGAGCGCCGGCGCAGTGGGTGCAGACCCATGAGGTGGCCGACCTTCTACGGGTGATCGGACGCAACATGGCCACCGCCGCCGAGGCCGCGGTGGCGTACCACGTCCGGTCGGTGGAACCCCGCGCCGTCGAGCTGCGCGATTGGGTGAGCGCGAACCACGAGATGGCCGAGCTGTCCCTGGTCCTCGGACAGCACCTGGGGGCCGTGTTCCGCCACCACCTCCGCCAGGCCATCTCCTTCCAGCGAGTGTCCCATGCGGGGCTCGAGCAGGGCGAGATCGTGGATCTGGCCGTGGCCTTCGTGGACCTGACCGGCTTCACCGGTATGAGCCTCGACCTCGATCTGATGCAACTGGGCGACATGGTCGGCCGGCTCGACGTGATGGCCACCGACACCGCCATGGCCCACCACTGCCGGCTGGTGAAGCTCATCGGCGACGAGGCCATGTTCGTCGGGCCGCGGCCGCCGCAGATGGTGGCCGCGGCCTGGGAGTTCGTCGACCTGATGGCCGGCCAGGGCATCGATGCCCACGGAGCGATCACCTTCGGTCGAGCCATCATGAACCACGGTGACTACTTCGGTCCGGTCATCAACCTGGCCGCCCGGCTGGTGGACCATGCCGGCCCGGGCGAGCTGCTGTGCGACGCCGCCGTGGCGGCCGCGGCTCCGGCCCGGTCGGTCGGACCACGCGACGTGCGGGGGTTGCCACAGGAGGTGGAGGTCTACCGCCTCACCAGGTGACGCCAGCGGCTCAGACCGCGCGCTTCGAGGTGCTCGGCGCTGGGCCAGGCCACGGCTCGGGCGAAGGCCAGCCGATCGCCCCAGGAGGGCAGCGCCCGGAGGATGGCCACACCCTGACGAGCAAAACGGCGGTGTTCGTTGCGGTAGACGGCCAGTCGCCGGTACTCGGCCCCGCCCGAGGGTCGGGACCGGGCCCAATCGGTCAACTCGCCCCGCTGGTGGCCGATCCGCGCGGCCGTCATCTGGAGCCCGGCGGCCACGACCTCCTCGCCCCGCCACGCGGTGGCGAGGGCCCGCACGGCCCCGACATCGAGTTGGTCGCTCCCGGCCAGCAGCGCGATGTCGCGCAACGAGGAGAGGCGAGGCTCCACGTCGCCGAGGACGGCGTGGTAGCAGGCATGCACGAGATGCCGCTCGGGGTCGAGGGTGGCGAAGGTCCTCTGCGCCATCGTGAACGTGGCGGGTCCCGACCAGAGAGACGCGAGATCGATCCAGAGCCCGTAGGGTCCGGCGGCCAGCGTTCGGTGGAGATCGATCTCGTGGGTGTGCCAGCGCAGGGTGACGCTCTTGGCGAAGCGCCGGTCGTACCCGGCGGCCAACTCGGGCAATGGACGGGCCGCGCCGGCAGCCGTGAGCGCGGCGACCGCCCGGTCCAGATCCTGACTGCGGATGAGCAGATCGATGTCACCGAAGCACCGGTGACTGGGTTCGATGGCCACGGTGTGGGCCAGGGCTGGGCCCTTCAACACGCGAATCGGGATCTCCGCCCGGCCGAGCACGGTGTCCACCTCCCACAACGACCGTTCCAACGCGATGGCGGCCATCATGTGTGCCTCGAACTGCGGGGCCAGCTCGGCTCGCTGGGCGTCGGTGACCGGCAGGGCTCCCTGGTCGACCGCTCCGGCCAACAGCCCCACCAACCGATGTCGTTCGGCCTGGGCCATCAGGTGCTGCCAAGACCGTTGCTCGAGCGGCGCCTCGGCGATGGCCACCGACACCGGACCGATCCCGTATGCCGCCAGCACCCCGATCGGCTCAGCCACGGCGGCCGGCCGCACCGTGCTGGACCAGCGATTCGACCGCGGCGGCCACGTCGTCGGCGATCCGTTCGGGGCTGACGTCATAGTGCCGGGTCAGCTGCGACACCAGATCGGACCGAGAGATGGCACCGCCGTCGGTCGGGAGCGCCTCCCACAGCGCCGCGGCCGAACCGTCGAGCCGCAGTGACCCGGGCTGGTGGACGGGATCGATCAGCACCGCCCCGTCCATGAGCCAGCGCTCGAAGACCGGGCACCGGTGGATCATGTCCCGGGCGGGACGTCGCGTCGGAGCAGATCGTCGAACGTCTCGCGCCGCACCACCAGCCGGGCGTCACCGTCGGCCACGAACACCACCGGGGGCCGCAGCACCTGGTTGTAGTTGGAGCCCATGCTGTGACCGTAGGCCCCGGTCACGGGGGTGGCGAGGATGTCCCCGACCATCACATCGGAGGGCACCCGGCCGCTCCGAACGAGCAGATCGCCCGATTCGCAGTGCTTGCCCACCACGGTGACGGTTCGTTCTCGTGGGGCGGCCACCGCCCGGGGCAGGAACGTCTCGTAGCCGCTGCCGTAGAGCACGGGCCGGGGGTTGTCACTCATGCCGCCGTCGACGGCCAGATAGGTCCGCAGGCCGGGCAGTTCCTTGATGGTGCCCACGGTGTAGAGGGTGATGGCGGCGGCCGCCACGATCGCCCGGCCCGGCTCGGCCAGGATGCGCACGTCCACCCCGGCCTCGGTGCAGGCGCCGAGCACCGCCGTGGCCCATTGCGCAATGGTGGGAGCCTCTTCGCCGGCGACGTAGGGCACGCCCAGACCGCCTCCCACCGACAACTCGCGCAGGCCGGTGGGCTCGATGATCTCGGCGAGGGTGGCAGCAGACCGACGGAACGACTCGATGGCGAACACCTGCGAACCGATGTGGGCATGCAGCCCCAGCAGATCGACCGAGGAACTGGCGCCGGCCCGGTCGATGGCCTGTTGCGCCAGGCCGGTGGACACGGTGAAACCGAACTTGGAGTCATCTTGACCGGTGGCGGTGAACTCGTGGGTGTGGGCCTCGACACCTGGCGTCAGTCGCAGCCACACCGGAGCCACCCTGCCGGTGTCGGCATGGATGGCCTCGAGACGGTCCAGCTCGTCGAACGAGTCGACCACGATGCGCCACACGCCCACGTCCAGCGCGTGGCGCAGCTCGGTCACGGACTTGTTGTTGCCGTGCAGCACGAGCTTGTCGGCCGGTATGCCGGCGGCGAGGGCCACATGGACCTCGCCCCCGGTGGCCACGTCGAGGTGCATGCCCTCCTCGTGGGCGAGGCGGGCCATGGCCTGGCACAGAAAGGCCTTGGAGGCGTAGGCCACGCCCTCGCCGAAGGCGGCTCGTGCCTCACGACAACGGCTCCGCAGGTGGAGCTCGTCGTACACGAAGAGGGGCGTGCCGAACTCGTCGGCCAGCGCCAGCAGATCGCACCCGCCGACCGTCAACCGGCCGTCCGGGTCGATCTCGGCCGTGTCGGGCAGCAGGTCGAACGGGAGCGAGCTCACATCGACTCGGGCGCCGCCACGCCGAGCAGATCCAGTCCCACGACCAGACCGACCCGGGCCGCCTCGACCAGCGCCAGTCGGGCGTCGGTGAGGGCAGGCGACACGCCGTCACCCACCACGTAGCAGTCGTGGTGGAAGCCGTGGACGGCGGCGGCCAGCTCGCGCACCCAGGTGGCGATCTTGTGGGGAGCACGATCGGCCGCGGCCAGGACCACCTGCTCGGGCAGGTCCGACAGGGTGCGCAACAGCTCCAGCTCGCGCTCGTGGGTGAGTGGGGTGAGATCGACCTCGGCGACGTCGGGCATGGCGAACCCGGCCTCGGCCGCCTTTCGCTGAATGGAGCACAACCGGGCGTGCGCCATCTGCACGTAGAACACCGGGTTCTCCATGACGCGGGCCGCGACCAGGTCCAGGTCGATGGTCTGACGGCTGTCGGCCGACTGCATGAGATAGGTGAAGCGGGCGGCGTCGCCTCCCACCTCGTCGATGATCTCGTCGAAGGTGACCATGTCGCCGGACCGTCCGGACATCTTCACCTTCTCGCCACCCCGCTCGAGGTCGACCAGCTGGGTGATGATGATGTCGAGCTCGTCGGTGTCGTGGCCCAGCGCCTGCATGGCGGCTCGCATCCGCGGCACGTAGCCGTGGTGATCGGCTCCCCAGATGTCGATCAGGGTGTCGGCTCGACCGAACTTGTCGCGGTGGTATGCGATGTCGGGGGCGAGGTAGGTGAGATCGCCGTCGCTCTTCACCAGGACACGGTCCTTGTCGTCGCCGTAGTCGGTGGTGCGCAACCAGGTGGCGTCGTCCTCCTCGAACACGACGTCACGTGACCGTAGGTCCTCGAGTGCCGCCTCGATCTTGCCGTCGGCCACCATCGACCGCTCACTGAACCACACGTCGAAGTGGATGTTCACCCGATCGAGGGTGTCGCGATGGCTCTGGAGGGCGCGCTGGTAGCCCCACTCGAACGGGTCGGCGTCGACGGGCATCTCGGCCGCCCACTCGATCAGGTAGTCACCCATGTAGCCGTCGTCGGGCGGCTCCTCGCCGCGCGCCCGAGCGGCCAACGATTCGGCGAACAGCCCCATCTGCACGCCCCGGTCGTTGAGGTACGTCTCACGGGTGACGGCATAGCCGCAGCGATCGAGCAGCCGCGCCACCGAGTCACCCAGGCAGGCCCCTCGGGCATGGCCACCGTGCAGGGGCTTGTTGGGATTGGCACTGACGAACTCGACGATCACCGAGGTGCCCTGGCCGAACCCGTTGGCCGCGAAGTGGTCGACGCCCTCGGCCGCCACCTGGCGGAGCAGATCGTGCAACCAACTGTCCTGGAGGTGGAAGTTGACGAAACCGGGTCCGGCGACCTCGACCGAGGCCACGTGATCGGGTTGGTGATCGCCCAGGTAGGCGCACAGTTCGGCGGCCAGTTCTCTCGGATTGCGGCCCGTGGCCTTGGCCGAGGCCAGGGCCACGTTGGACGACCAGTCGCCGTGCTCGCGCCGGGCCGGGCGCTCGAGCTGGACGTGGTCGGGCACCGGCTGCACGCCCAGCGCGCCGAGCGCGTCACGAATGGCTTCGGCGAGCTGGTCCTCGATCACGGGTGCGATGCTACCGGTGGGTCGTTCACCCCACGGCGGTATTCCGATCGCCGATGAGCCCGGAGGTCGCGCTACGCTTCGCCGCGCAGCCCTCGTAGCTCAGGGGATAGAGCATCGCCCTCCGGAGGCGTGTGCGTAGGTTCGAATCCTACCGAGGGCGCCAAACCACATCCGGCGTTCAGGCCAGCGTCAGGCCGGCTCACGTACAACACGTTCATGTCCGTGAACCGAGCAAGCTCCCGCCCGTCCCGTCCGCTCCGCTGGCTGACACTCCCCTGCGTCCTGGTCCTGGCCATGGCCGCGGCCTGTGGTTCGAGCGGCCAGGCCAGCGGCGAGTCCAGCGGGACGACCGACCCGAGTGCCGAGGGCACCACGGTCCCGTTCGATGCGGCGAACTTCGTGGACCCGACCACGGACACCAACCCCTATCACCCGCTGAAGCCGGGCCTGCAGTGGGTGCGGGGCGGGTCGACGCTGGTGGGCGACCGAGAGGTACCCCACGAGATCATCACGACGATGACCGATGTGATCCGGATGATCGACGGGGTGCCGGCCATCGCCATGCTCGACGAGTCGACCGATTCCGGCGAGGTGGCGCAGGTCGGCATGGACTACCTGGCTCTCGACAAGGACGGCAATGTCTGGATCCTCGGTGGCTACACCGAAGAGTACGAGGGCGGCGAGTACACCAACACCGAGAGTGCCTGGCTGGGAACGGCCGACGGCCAATCGGTCGGGATCCTCGCGCCGGCCGAGGTGGAGATGACCACGCCTCGCTGGTTCATCGCGGCCGCACCGGACGAGGCCGGCTCGATCGGCGAGCCGGTCGAGATCGGCATCCAGGAGTGCGTGGCGTTCGGGTGCTTCGAGGATGTCCGGGTGGTGATGGAGGGCGAGGTCGGTGCCCCCGACAACGAGAACAAGTCGTACGCACCGGGTGTGGGTGTGATCAACAACGTCCCCCTCGACGCCAGCCTGCACAAGGACCGCTTCGAGCTGTTGAACTTCGTTGAGCTGAGCCCCGACGGGTTGGCCGAGGCCAGCCAGACCGTGCTCGATCTCGAGGCCCACGCTCGCGAGACCGCAGCCGAGGTGTTCGGTTCGGCCCCCGAATCGAGTCGGGCGACTTGAGCCCGACACCGATGGTGCAACTGGCGCACCTGTCGAAGTCCTTCGTTACACCTGGCGAGGCCACGCCGGTGCTGCATGACCTCGATCTCACGATCCTGCCCGGCGAGAAGGCGAGCCTGATCGGTCCGTCGGGTAGCGGGAAGTCCACGCTGCTGGCACTGATCGCCGGTCTGCTGCGACCCGATGCCGGGACCGTCGAGGTCGACGGCGTGGCCATGAGCGACCTCGACGACCGGGGCCGGGCCCGGCTGCGGGCCAATCGCATCGGGATCGCCCTCCAGTCCGACAACCTCATCCCGTTCCTCACCGCCCGCGAGAACGTCGAGCTGGCCGTGGCCTTCGGCAAGCGCGCCGGCCGCCGGGAGGCCCGCCGCCGCGCCCTCGACATGCTCCAGCGCTTCGACGTCGACCACCGTGCCGATCACAAGCCCCGCCACCTGTCCGGTGGTGAGGCTCAACGAGTGGCCTTGGCCGTGTCGATGGCCAACGAACCGGACCTGTTGCTGGCCGACGAGGTGGTCGCCCAGCTCGACGGCGAGACGGCGGCGAACGTGGTGGACGAGGTGCTCACCGCCGACTTCGCGGTGCTGTTCGTGACCCATGACGTCGCCCTCGCCGATCTGGTCGAGCGCCGCTACGCCCTCGACGACGGCACCTTGCACCGGCGATGACCATCATCGTCGAGGACGTCATCGTCGATCACCGGACCGAGAACGGGATCGTCCGCGCCCTGGAGTGCGAGACGTTGCGCGTCTCGTCGGCTACCAGCCTGGCCATCATGGGCCCGAGCGGGTGCGGCAAGTCGACGCTGCTCGGGCTGCTGGCCGGGCTGGCCCTCCCCACACGGGGTCGGGTCACCATCGACGACGTGGTCGTGTCGGAACGGTCCGAGCGGGACCGCGTCCGCTTCCGCCGCCAGGCGCTCGGGATGGTGTATCAGGCCGACAACCTGCTGCCCCACCTGACGGTGGAGGAGAACGTCGGCCTGCAACTGGCCATCTGTGACCTCAGCCCGATCGACAACCCGGTGCTCGACCCGGCGGTGGTACTACGCCGATTGGGACTCGAGCACCTGGCCCGGCGATTCCCGGATCAGCTCTCGGGCGGACAACGCCAGCGCGTCGCAGTGGCCCGAGCGATCGTCCACCGCCCGACGGTCATCCTGGCCGACGAACCCACCGGAGCGCTCGACGCTGACACGGCGGCAGTCGTGATCGAGCTGCTCGTCGAAGTACAGCGTGAGATCGGCGCCACGCTGGTCGTGGTGACACACGACCCCGACATCGCCGGCCGGGTCGACGAGACGATGCAGCTGGCCCGGCCGACGATCACCGCGGCGCTGTCCCATGCTCATTAGATACGTCCTGGCCGACCTCCTGCGGAATCCCCGCCGAACCCTGTCGACCATGGTGGGCGTCACCTTGGGAGTCGGGCTCTTCTGCGGTGTGCTCTTCTTCGTCGACGGACTGTCGGCATCGATGACCCAACGGGCCGTGGCGCCGCTGGCCATCGACATGCAGCGCATCGCCACCGAGCGGACGGGCGGATCACTCGGTCTCACCCAGTCCTTCGAGCCACCGGGTCGTCTCGCCGCCGGTGCACGGGCCCGGGTCGTGCTGGAGGTGACCAACTCCGGTGACGTGGACGCCAACGAGGTGACCGTGCGCTCGCTTCCGGGCCCCGGGCTCCGCTTCGTCGTCGGATCGGCGGAGATGGACGGCGAGCCCGTCACCGCGATCGATGACAGTCCCTTCGCCCACGGACCGGGAAACACCGGCCTCAACCTGGGGTCGGTCGGACCGGCCACCAGCCATCGCCTCTCGTATCTGGTCGAGGCCGACACCGACGTCGAGCTGACCGACGCTGCGGTGGCCACGTCGCAGTCGACGCGGGAGTCGGTGAACCCGGTCGCGGCCAACGAACCGTCCTCGGTCTCGCTCGCCGAGCTGGCCACACTGGTGGCCGGGGTGGACGGCGTCGCCGACGCCGCCCCGTTGTCACTCGCCGACCTCGGGCCCGACACGCTGAGCGCCGGCGGCGTCGCCGCCGCTGGTCCGGCCAAGATCTTCGGGTTCGACGGTGACTACGCAAGGCGAGACGCCACCATCGACATCGTGGGGGGCGAGCTCACGCCCGACGGAGCAGTCGTGAGTGCCGAGGCCGCCGACGGTGTGGGCGTCGGGGTCGGCGACCGGGTGAGCATCCTGCTCCCCGACGACTCCACGCTGGAACTGCCCGTCACCGGCATCGCCGATCTGTCCCGGTCGCGCTCGCTGTTCTCCAGCCGACGGGGCGGTGACCTCGAGACGTTCATCTACTCCCGCAACTCCGTCGTCGTGTCGCCCGAACGCTTCGCCGACACCGTGCAGCCGGCCTTCGAACGAGCCGCCGCGGCCCGGGGAACCCGGCTGAAGAGCCCACCGATCCGCGAGATCGACATCGCCCTCGACCGTGACCTCCTCCACGCCGACCCGGCCACGGCGGCCACCCAGACCACACGGATTGCGGCCGAGGTCAGCGCCGTGGCGGCCCACCAGGACTATCTGCTGGACAACATCTCCAACACCCTTGCGGTGGCCAGCGACGATGCCCGGGTGGCCAAGCGTCTCTTCGTGTTCCTCGGCGTGCCCGGCGGGTTCCTGGCGGCCATGCTCGCCGCCTATTCGGGCACCGTCCTGGCCGAGGCGCAGCGTCGCGAGCAGGCGACACTGCGCATCCGGGGCGCGAGCCGAGGCCACCTGCTTCGCATGCTGGCCATGCGCACCGCGCTGCTCACCGCGATTGGGTCGGTGGTGGGGCTGGCCATCGGCTATCTGGCGGCCGTCGTGATCCTGGGGCAGGAATCGCTGGCCCGGGCCAGCGCCACCAGCCTGGCCACGTCGGCGGTGCTGGGCACGGTCGGCGGCTGCCTGGCCACCGGAATCGCGCTGTACCTCACGGGGCGTCGATCGATCGACCGGGAGATCAACGAGGACCGTGCCCGTCTTTCGGTGCGACCACCACTGTGGCGGCGGGCCGGGCTCGACGTCATCGGCGTGGCCGTCGTCGCCATCGGCACGCTCGTGGCGCTCGCCACCCACGCCTTCGACGGGGTCCCGGGATCGGTCTACTTCGGCCGGGCCGTCGAGCTGAACCTCGCCCTGCTGGTGCTGCCGGTGGCCGTGTGGATCACCGGCAGCCTGTTGGCTGCCCGCCTGATCGGGAATGCACTCGACCGCAGCCAGCCGAAGTCGTCGGCGTCGGTCGGCCGCCCGCTGACCAGTCTCTTCCGCCTGAGCGTCGGTCGCCGTCCCTGGGCCATCGGCAACGGCGCCATCGTGGTGTCCCTCATCGTCGCTCTGGCCACCAGCCTGGCCGCCTTCACCGCGTCGTACGACGCAGCCAAGGCCGAAGACGCCAGGTACGCCAACGGGGCCGACCTCCGCATCACCCCAAGCCCCACGGCGCCGCGCCCCTACACCATCGACGACGCCGATGTCTTCGCCACCGACGGCGTGGCCGCGACCACGCCGGTCATCTACGGGCTCAGCAACGTGATCCTGCGCAGCGACCGGACATCGGATCCGGCCAACCTGGCCGCGGTGGATCCCGTCTCGTATCCCACCGTCGCCCCGCTCCGTGAGATCCGCTTCACCACGAACGGCGCGGCGACCGCCTTCGACTCCCTCCAACACGACCCCGACGCCATCCTGTTGAGCGAGGACATGGCCGACTTCCTCGAGACCGGGCCGGGCAACACCCTCAACGTCTTGCTGGCCCGCGCCACCGACCAGCAGGTCGAGGTCGAGCTGCACATCGCCGGGGTCTATCAGCGGTTACCCGGCTTCCCCGACGGTGCCGATGCGCTGATGGCCATCGACCGTCACGATGCTGAGGTGCCGACCAAGGCGCCCGACTTCTTCCTGGGCGCCGCAGCCGCCCCCGACGACGCGAGCCTGGATCGAGCCGTGGCGTCCCTGCGGGCGGGCCCCGGGGCAGCCGATGACCTCCAGATCGACACTCGCACCAGCACGCTGGCCAAGGACCAGTCGTCGCTGGCCGCCCTCAACATCTCGGGGCTCGTGGATCTGGACTCCGCGTTCTCGCTGTCGATGGCCGTGGTCACCATCGCCATCTTCGTGTTCGGTCTGTTGCTGTCTCGCCGCCGCGAGTACATCACCCTGCGGGCGCAGGGTCTGGAGTCCCGCACGATCCGGTTGCTCATCACCGCCGAGGCCGGCACCGTCGCGCTCGGCGGGGTGATCTTCGGCGTGCTCGTCGGATCGGCGATGGGCTTCTACTTCGTGAAGGTGCTGCGACCGCTGTTCGTGCTCACCCCGACGTACACGCTGCCCATCGGCGGCCTGGCCGCACCGGTCCTCCTCGTCCTGGCGGCCACCCTCGTCTCGTCTCTGGCCGCGTCCCGGCTGGTGAGCCGACTCGAGCCCACGGAGCTGCTCCGAGACGAATAGCGCGACGAACCTCAGCGTCCGTAGACCGACACGTGACGATCGCTGGTCGCGGTGAAGGGCTCACGGTTCCAGCCCGACCAGCGTTCGTGCCGCTCCAGCCCGCCGATGCGGGCCATCAGGTCGAGCTCAGCGGGCCAGGCGTAGCGTTGCACCACCGGGAACATTCGGATGCCCTCGGGTGACAGCACCACGTGATTCTCCTCCAGCCGTTGGGCCACGGGGTCGTGGCGGGCGACGTCGAGGCGTACCTCGCTCACCCCGACCGCCTCGGCGTCGACGTACTGATCGTCGCGCAGGCGCACCAGCGAGGTGGGGACGTAGGCCTCGACCACGAACACCCCGCCGTCGGTGAGGTGGCGGGCGACGTTCACGAAGCAGCGGACCTGCTCGTCCTGGGTCAGCAGATTGAACAGCGTGTTGAACACCACGAAGATCAGCTTGTACGAGCCGGCGACGTCGACATCGGCGAAGTCGCCGATGGTGACCGACAGATCCTCACCTCCCGGCTTGGCCCGGAGCTTGGCCACCATGGCCGGCGACAGATCGATGCCGTCGACCCGGATGCCACGGGCGGCGAGCGGCAGCGCGACCCGGCCCGTCCCGACGGCCAGTTCCAGCGCCGGTCCCCCATCGGCCAACTCGGCCAGGAGGGTGACGGTTTCGGGCGTGTCGGGCCGGTGATCGACCTCGTCGTAGACCTCGGCGGTGTCCTCGCCGAAGCTGGTGATGGGCTCGTAGTCGTCCATCACCTCGATCTCACTCGCTCGGCAGGGCTCGACGCAATCGATTACGTCCCGATCATTCGATGCCGCGCGCGACCTTCCGGCGGGCTGAGACGTCAGGAGGATCGAAGGGAGATGTCAGAAATGGGTGACCGCATTCGTTCCGTAGGGCTGTTGGTGATCGGTGGCGCGCTCGCCGTGGTGATCGGCGCTGCCGGGGTGATCAGGTTCGACTGGCCGTGGAACATCGCCGACGTGGCCAGCATCGACCGCACCATCGTGGTGGAGGAGCCGGCCCGGATCTTCGAGATCCAGCCCATCAGCCTGGATTGCCGGGCCCGGGTGCACGCCGAGGTGCCGGTGCTTGGCCAACGCGAGCACCGCGTGCTCGGCCAGGTGTACCGCACCGACACGGTCGAGCTCACCGCTGTGGGCGATGTCGATACCTGTGTCGACGCCAGCCAGGTGGAGATCACCGATGGCGCGGACGGCCGCTTCCAGGTGTCGGTGCCGGCCTCGTCGATCGAGTTCGTTCGTCCCCGCGTCGACATGAGCCGAACCGCCCGGTCGGTGCACGTCGACCAGGGCCTGGTGGGCAAGCTCACGGACGTGTTCCCGTGGGTCAGCGACGACAACAACCTGACCAGCTCGGCCTACGCGTTCGCCCAGAGCGTGATCGGCGGCAGCGACTGCATGCAGACGGCCTACCGGACCACCGCCCGCATGATCGAGGAGGCCTACCGCACCGAACTGGCCGCCCAGGGCGGTGACCCGAGCGGGATCTCGGTGAAGATCGAGGGAGTCCCCGACTTCAGCACCGACGAGCAGATCGACCTCGAGGGCATCGACATGGCGGTGGCCGCCGATGGCGCCACGTGCACCGTGGCCGAGGGCGCCATCGGCGTGTCGCCGGTCAGTCCTTCTTGATCAGCTCGCCGAGGGCCACACCGTCGGGGGCCAGCAGGGCCTCGATGCCGGCCTTGTCGACCTCGGCCACGATGATCTCGCCCACCTCGTCGGTGACCGACGCGAACATGCCGAGGTTCTGCATGCTCTCGGCCTGACGATGGTTGTCGTCGGTGGGCGTGAGGTAGTGGATCGACGCGATGTCGTAACGGTGGATCAGGAACAGGTGCAGCAGCGTCATCAACCGCTTGCGCCGCAGCGAGACGTCGGTGTTCTGATCCCGAACCGACAGGATCGAGGTGCCCCGCCGGTCGTGGATCTCGGTGAACACCACGTCGGCCACCGAGTTGCCCGAGCCGTCGAGCACCGCCAGCTCCAACACGTCGGAGCCCGGGGTGTGCGGCCGCAGCGACACCGACAGCTTGTCGTCGATGCCCCAGACGTCGGCCCAGGTGGCCAGCCACGACTCCAGGAGCTTGGGCGGAACCTCGGTCTGCACCAGGTGCTGGAACTGGGTGGAGCCCTTGCCCATGGCCCGGGTGGTGGCGGTGCGGCCGGACGAGCCCATGAGGGCGGCATCGAGGCGGGGACCACCGACGAGGGTCTGAGGGGTCTTGTACGGGGAGTCGACCAGGCGGAACTTCCGCTGCAGGCGGGCCAGAGCGACCATGCCGTCCTCCTGGAGCGAGGCGGCGAACTCCTCGCTGGCCATGCCGTCCACCTGGTGGCCGCCGTAGGTGATGAAGTTGAACACGGCGCCCAACTTGCCCAGCTCGGCCGGGAAATCGCGCATCTCGTCCTCGGTCATGCCCGTGGTGTCCCAGTTGAACGAGGGTGAGAGGTTGTAGGCCAGCATCTTGTCGGGATGCACGGCGTGGATGGCGTCAGCGAACTCCCTGGCGTCGGCCAGGTCGGCTGTCTTGGTCTCCATCCACAGCAGGTCGGCGAACGGGGCCGCGGCCAGCGACTTGGCGATGGCGTACGGGATGCCGCCCCGGATCTGGAAGTAGCCCTCGGGGGTACGAGCCAACTCGGCGTCCCAGGTGATCTCGAGGCCCATCTCGGCCGCTTTGGCCCGGGCGTCGTACCACGAGGCCGTGGCCGAGAAGGCGGCCCACTCGTCGGCGGTCATGGGCAGTTCGGCGCCCTCTTCGGCCCGGAAGGTCATGGCCTCGGCCACGGCTTCGCCCAGGGTCATGAGCCCGGCCGCTTCCTGCCAGGCATCCACGAACCCGTCGGCCGCGGCGTCGAGGGCCTGTTCGGGGGTCAGGTCGCCGGCGGCGACCGCGGCCGCGCCCTGGCTGATGAGATCGGTGATCCCATTGGCCTGGAGCCAGGCCTTCGCCACCGCGGTCTGGGGTTCGGGTACCCGGTAGAGCAGGTGACCGTTCAGCGCCTCCACGCCGGCCTCGTTGAAGCCCTGCAGGATGGCCAGGTACACGTGCTTGTAGGGCGGGACGGACGTGTTGGTCGCGCCCAGCACGAAGGGCTGGTCGCGCTCGTCGCTGGCGCTCTCGAGCAGGGACGCCGCCTCGGCGTCGGTGCGTGCGACGATCAGACCGGCCACACCCATGATGTCGAGCTGGAAGCGGGCCGCGTTGAGCCGCTTGATCTGCTCGTCGGAGGGCACCAGCACCTTGCCGCCCTGGTGACCGCACTTCTTGACGCCCGGCTTCTGATCCTCGATGTGGTAGCCGGGCACACCGGCCTCCACGAAGCGACGCACCAGGTTGCGGACGTGGGCGTCGCCGCCGTGACCGGTGTCGGCATCGGCGATGATCCACGGCATGTAGTTGACGTCGGTCGCGTTCTCCCGCTCGTCGTCGGTCATGCGGGCCCGAGCGAACTGTTGGTTCTTGTCGGCCGCCAGCAGGGCACGAACCAGGCCCGCGGCCTCGTCGGGCACCGCGCTCAGCGGGTAACTGGCCAGGTCGGCACCGGGATCCTCGTGCAGCGAACCCTTGGCCGAGGTGGCCCAGCCGCCCAGGTAGATGCCCTCGATGCCCATGCGCTTCATGGAGCAGGCCTGGCCCGGCGAGTAGGGGCCGAACGTCGTGATGCTCTTGCCCTGGGCGTGGAGCTCGCGCAAACGGGCGTAGAAGCCGTCGGCGGCCAGGCGGGCCACGGTGTAGTCGTGGGGGATGGTGCCCCGCTGCTCGACCACCTGGCGGGCCGAGTAGAGACGAGTGATCTCCGCGAAGCGATCGCTCGCCATCCACGCTGCGGTGGCTTCGACTTCTTCTTCCAGGAAGGACATGACCGGGTACTCCGTTGTTGGCCGTGGTCAGAGGAGGGTATACGCGACAGACTCTGACCATGACGCTGGAGATCTTCCCCGAGGACTGGCAACGGGCCCTGGCCGTGGTGGCTCACCCCGACGACATGGAGTACGGCGCCGCCGCCGCGGTGGCCCGCTGGACCGAACAGGGCAAGGACATCCGCTACCTGCTGGTCACCAAGGGCGAGGCGGGCATCTCGTCGATGCCACCGGCCGAGGTCGGCCCGCTGCGCATGGACGAGCAGCGCCGCAGCTGTGCGGCGGTGGGAGTCACCGACGTGACGTTTCTGGAGCACCCTGACGGCCTGGTGGAGCCGTCCATCGAGCTGCGCCGGGAGTTGGCTCGCGAGATCCGGCGCCACCAGCCCGAAGTACTGCTGTCCGTCAACTTCCGCGACAGCTGGGGGGGACCCAGCTGGAACCACGTCGACCATCGGGCCGTGGGGGTGGCCCTGCTCGATGCGTCACGGGACGCGGCCAACCCGTGGTTGTTCGCCGAGGAGGGCGACGCCTGGGACGGCTGTCGGATCGTGGCGTTCAGCGGGTCGCCCCAGCCCACCCACGGGGTCGACGTCACCGATCACCTCGAATCGGGCATCGCCTCGCTGCTGTGCCACGAGACCTACCTGGCCAACCTGGGGGGTGACATGGCCAACGCCGGTGATTTCCTGCGCGAGGGAGCGGCGGCCAACGGCCCCCGCATCGGCGTGGAGCTGGCCGCCACCTTCGAGGTCATCGGGGGATAGCGGTCGGTTCGGTCAAGGGGCGCACCCGGATGGACGATCCTGGTGAGATGAGCGACCGTCGACACGCTCCCATCGTGCAGGAGCTGAACGGCATCGAGGGCATCGACATCGCGTGCCTGCCGGACCTCGATGTGCACGCGCTCGATCGGGCCACGGCCGAGAAGGCCCGCGACGTGCTGCTGCGGTGCATCCCGTGGTCACCGACGTGGGAGACGGATCGGATCCTCGTGCAGATGGTCGGCCAGGTCGGCGGCGACGCCGCAACCACGGCACGGCTGGGCGAGCTGTTCGTCAATGCCGAACGACCGTGGATGCTCGACGCCCCGCAGGACACCCGGCCCGAGTATCTGGATCAGGAACGTCACAACGTGGCCGCATCGGGACTGGTCGAGACGCTGACGGCCGGCACCTTCGATCTGATCGCACCGCTCATCGCCTACCGCGAGTTCTCGGCACGAGCGCGGGGATCACTGTGCGCGGCCATCCCGAAGTGCCGGGAGCGGGTCCGAGCGGTGGGGCTGATGATGCGGCTGCTGGAGGAGGATCTGACCATCCGCCTCTACGCCATCTGGGCCCTGCGCCTGCTGCGAGCCACCGAGGCCCGAGGTGTCGTCGAGAGCTTCGCCGACGACGACGACGAGGCGGTGCGCAAGGAGGTGACCATCACCCTGGCCCGCTTCGATCGGATCGACGAACGAAGCTGACTCAGCGAGCCGGCACCAGCTCGATGCGATTGCCGAAGGGATCGTCGCAGAAGCGCTGGATCCGCCCGTCGATCGGATCGCCGGTGCGCACGGCGTGGCCGCTGTCCTCCAACCGTTCGATCAGGGCATCGAGATCGTCCACCAGCAGCGCCGGATGGGCCTTGCGGGCCGGCCGGAAGTCGGCCTCGACGCCCAGGTGCAGGGCCACGCCGGGGGCCTCGAACCAGCAGCCGCCCCGGGACGCCTGGGGCTCGGGCTTGGGCACCCGCGTGAGGCCCAAGACGCCGGCATAGAACGCCTCGGCCGTCTCCTCCTCGCCGGCCGGCATGGCCAGCTGCACATGATCGAAACCCCGGATGGTCATGGGGCGAGGTTACGGCGCGAAGGCGAACCCGACGTCCGCAGGGGGCTGGTCGGCACAGGACGATGCGCCCCAGACCAACAGCTCGGTGCCGGTCCACTCCCCCACGGCGTGGCACCGATCGCCCAGGAGCAGCCGACATGTTCCACCAAGCCCTCCTCGGCGAAGTCCGCCGCATCGTCTTCGACACCAACAACGTCACCATCGACATGGGCCGCAAAGCACGCCTCTACACCGGCAACGCCCGCCACGCCATCCTCGTCCACCACCACCCACCCCACCTGCCACCTCC
>JAOUEE010000039.1 GCA_029858875.1 Acidimicrobiia bacterium | reverse complement strand
TCTCGAATCCGATCGCCAGCCGGTGAAGTGCGGGCCGGGGAAGTGGTGGTCTGGCGTGCATCGGATTCCTCCCGATCGGTGCTTGGTGACCAACACACCCCCAGTGGCGTGGCCGTGTCCACCCCGCGGCGTTGTCGTTCCGTGACGATCCGATTCGAGATCGTCACATCCCGGTGTGGACAGGGTCGGTGGCCAACGGGTGTGCCAAGCGTGAGAACGACGCGGGAAAGGACTCCCGGTGGAACTGACGGGCACGCAGGGTCGACAATCGGCGCATGGCGCTCGATGGACGTCCGCGCAAGGGTCGGTGCCCATGACGGCCGCTGAGCACCCCGACCTGGTCGTGGAATCGTTCGGCGCCCTGTTCCAGCGGGAGTTCGTGAAGATGGTGGCGCTGGCCGAGGCGGTGTCGGGTGACCCCGCCGCGGCCGAGGACATCGCCGCCGAAGCCTTCTCGCGAGCCAACCGGCGTTGGGATCGGGTCGGGGGCTACGACAAACCCGGCGCCTGGGTTCGGCGGGTGACCATCAACCTGGCCCTCAAGCGCAAGCGGCGGCTGAGCCTCGAGCGGCGTTCGGCCGAGCGCCACCGAGCGGCGGACCTGGTGGAGGGCCCACCGGAGGTCGATCACCCCGTCTGGGCCGAGGTGGCGAAGCTGGCACCCCGCCAGCGGGTCGCCGTGGTCCTGTTCTACCTGGAGGATCTTCCGGTGGCCGAGATCGCCGAGATCATGGATTGCCGCGTGTCGACGGCGACGTCGCACCTGGATCGGGGTCGCCGGACCCTTGCTCGACGACTGGGCACAGGAGGTGCGTCATGACCGATGATGGTCGCCAGGTCGCCGAGGCGTTCGATCGCCTGATCGAACGTCGCCAGGCCACCACCGACGTGAGCGCGGCGCTCGTCGAGGTGCTCGACCGCCAGCCGTGGTGGCGTCGGTTCCGGCTGCCCATCGCCATCGTGATCACGGGCGCGGCGGCCGCGGCGTTGCTGCTGGCCCTGTTCGGGTCCGAGTCGGCCCGCCAGGCCGTGGAGACCGAGCCGGGCCTGGCCGGGACCACCGAGGCGCCGGTGGCCGTCGAGACCACGGTGGTGACCGGCGCCGAGGTCACCCTCGAGACGCCGGCGACGACGCTCGCCGGCGCCATCGAAGTGTTCCTCACGGCTCGGGGCGACCGGTACGGGGCCGACTGCGCCACGCCGACCGGACCGGGCCTGTGCTGGGACGTCGACATCGGCCGATGCCCGGCATACGCCGCGGTCGGCCGCGACGGTCGGTACGGCTGCTCACCCGTTCCCGTGCGACTGACCGAGACGGTGCCCAATCCGCTCGACCCCACCGGCGACTCGTTCACGACCGGCGACCAGACCGACGAGACGTTGCTGGTGGCCAGTGCCGGTACCGAGTGGTTCGTCGTCGATGCCGAGCTCGATGGGCACTCGATCGAGTACCGGGCGTTTCAGGCCGGCGACGCCGACACCATCGAGTGGGTGACGCCCGCCGGCACCGAGACGGTGTTCACCGACGCCACGGGTGGGGCGACCGTCGCGCCGGTGTTCTCCGACGTGGTGGTCGGACGAGACGTGTCGGATCGGAGGTGCGCCCGCTCGCTGGTCCGCATCGACTCGGCGACGGGCTCGGTGGACGACATCGGAGGAGGCACCCAACCCATGGTCGACGGCACGGGCCGCTACCTCGCCTATCGCGGGGGCGACTTCGAAGGGCGCGAGGCCGGGCCGGGTGAGAGCTGCGAGGTCGATGGGCGCCTCGTCGTGCTCGACCTCCACGACGGGCGGGAGCAGGAGGTGGGCTACGTCAACAGTGGGGACCTGGGTGGCATCAACACCATGCGTTGGGCGCCGACGGCGCCGCTGATCGCGGTCGATGACGGCCCCGACAGCACCCGATCCTCCATCGTCGGGTTCGATCGGACGGGCACGCTGACCAAGATCGAGCTCGACCGCGACATCGCTGAGGTGAACGGCCTCCTCAGCAACGAGGTGGTCGAGTGGGAATCCGACGAGGTGCTGGTCGTCCGGTTCTACGAGTTCGCCGGCGACGCGCCGGATGTGCTGGCCCGGTACGGCACCGACGGATCCTTCCTCTCACTGGTGGGTGAGTCCGATTCGCAGGCGACCGGTCCCGTGGTCGACCTGACCGACATCGACTGGGCCACGGTGTTGACCACGGAGCCGCAGCTGGAAGTCGTCACCGATCAGACCGTGACCGGTCCGCCGCCGGCGGGATCGGGGCCCTTCGTCCGCATCGGCAGCAGCGCCGGTTGGGCTCGCGTGGGCGAGGTGTCCTACGTCGACCTCGGTGGTCCGGATGGCTCGACGGAGCCGGAGGCGGTCATCACCCTCGACGCCGGCGGCAACGGTGGAACAGGCGGCGTGCTGGTCTTCGCCGCCGGCACGGCGGGGCCGACGCTGGTGGGGCCGAGCTCGTTCTACGACGACGTCCCGGGGGCGGGCATGCAGGTGTTCACCACGCGGGGCACACCACCGTGGCTCACCCTGGAGGAGGTGTTTCGTCCGAGCTGGGCGCCCAAGGCTGCGGTGACCGGTGTCCATGACCGCAACTATCGCCTGGTCGATGGACAGCTCGTGCTCGACCTCGATCTCGGTGAGATGGCCTTCGAGGGGGGCCTGTACGAGCTGAACGCATTCTTCGGGCGACTCATCGACGGAGATGTCCAGGGCGCGGCGGAACTGCTGGCTCCTGGCGCCGACATCGACATCCTCGGGGCGACCGACGTCGCCGGTGCGGTGGCTGCGGTCGAGCCCTGGGCCGCGCTGTCGCTCCAGGTCGACGACGGCGCCGAGGTCACCAACCAGTACGGCGTGACGGCCAGACTCGATGGCGGTGGCAGCGGTCCGGCGGGCATGTTCGGATCCGAGTTGTGCGAGTACGACACCACCCGGCACCAGTGCTTCATCACCTCGGTATCCGTGCAGCTGCCGTAGGTCACCACAGGCGGCGGCCCGTTCGCCCCTGGTTCGGTCTGCTGGCGGTCTCGGCGAGTAGCGGATCGGCCGACCGGCCACCGGTGCCGCGGTTGGAGCCATCACCGGAGGTGGCTCGGGAGCGCAGCGGATGGCACGCTCGCGGCGTGGCGGTTTCCTTGCTCGCCGAGAGCCGGGGTCGGCATCTGCTGATCGCCGACGGTGCAAGGCATCCGTCATCGGCCGGACGGGGTGGCTCCTTTATCGGTGCTTTATTGGCGAGACGATCGCGCCGATCTGACGGTGCTCTTACAGAGGCGTCGCACGATGGTCCTCACCAACCCACCACAAGGAGCTCTCAGACATGAATCGCCTCAAGAAGACCGCCATCGTCGGCGTGGCCGGTCTCTCCCTTGCCGGCGGCAGCGTCGCCGTCGCCGCCCTCTCGCCCCTCGGCATCGCCGGCGCTCAAGAGGACGGCACCGAGCAAACCCGACCGGACCGCATCGGCGACGGTCTGGCCGACATCCTGGCCGAGCTGGTCGAGGACGGCACCCTCACCCAGGAGCAGGCCGATGCGGTCGGTGAGCGCGTCGACGAGCGTCGTGACGAGCGTCGGGCCGAGTTCGAGGCCTTCCGCGCCGAGCACGAGGCCGACCGCGAGGCGATGATGCAGGAACTGGCCGATGCCGCCGGTGTCACCGTCGAGGAGCTGGCGGACGCTCGGGACAAGGGTGAATCGCTCGCCGACATCGCCGGCGACAACGTGGACGCCGTGATCGAACTGCTCGTGCAACAGCAGACCGACCGCATCGACGAGGCGGTCGACAACGGACGTCTCGATCAGGAGCGAGCCGATGAGATCCTGACCGACGTCGAGCAGCGGGTGACCGACATGGTCAACGGCGAGGGCTTCGCCGGCCCCGGCTTCGGACACCGCGGTGGCCATCATGGTCCCGGTGGTGGGTTCGGTCCGGGCCGAGGGTTCGGACCCGGTGATGGCTTCGGGCCCGACGACGGCGCGCCCGGTGCGCCGGCCGAGGACGAGCCCGCCGCCTTCGACGTCGGCGCCTGACTCCACACCCCATCCCCCACCCAGCGATGCCCCGGCCTCCGGTCGGGGCATCGCCGCGTGCGCCGTGGACTTCTTCAGGTGCCGCCGCTCGTCGGTCGATACCGGCAGGCATGAGTGCGCATGATCCGGGCCACCTGCCTCCGCCTCCGCCCCCGCCTCCTCCGGGTGTGGCCCCGGCCCCCTTCGCACCGCCGCCGCCCCCGGGCGCGGTTCTCCCGCCGCCGCCTCCTCCTCCTCCGTCGGTGCCACGAACGGTTCAGCCCGGCATCCCCGCCAATGCCCATCCCGCCACCCTGCATCCCCGGACGACCGCCGTGACGACGGTGCCGGCGACTGGGCTGACCGGTCCGGTCGGACTCATCGACGAAGAGGCCCACGCCCGATGGGATCAGATCGAGGCGGAGGTGCGGGCCGAACGGGGCGAGGCGCCCCGCTCGCCGGGCCCGGCCCCGATGGGGACCGATCACGCCGCTGTCTACCACCACCCTTTCGCGCCACCGGCGGGCAACCGGCCGGCGGGCATGTCCTATTTCGGCTCGTACCGGCCGGCCCGTGGCCTGGCGGCCCTCACCCAATTGGGCCTCGCGGCGACGTCGCTGCTGAGCGCCCTGCTGTTGTGGTCGCTGTGGATCCAGCGCGACGTGCTGGCTCGCCTCGATGCGGGCGAGAGCACGCTGGGTGCCGACATCGCCGCCAGCGACGAGAGCCTCGGTCGGTGGTTCGTCATCCGCCTGCTGTTGTTGCTGGCCACCGGGGTGGCCTTTCTGGCCTGGTTCAGCCGGTCGTACCAGAACACCAATGCCGTCAATCCGTGGGACCCCACCCGGCGGACGCCGGGCTGGGCCGTCGGTGCATGGTTCGTGCCCTTCCTCAACTGGGTCCGCCCGGTGAGCATGGCCAACGAGATGTGGCGCAAGAGCGAATCCCCCCACGCATCGGCGCCCACGCCGGCGACCATCCTCTGGGTGTGGTGGCCGTGCTGGCTGATCGGTGGTGTCGGGATGCAGATGCCACCCGACATCGGTGGTGCGCTCGAGGCGGGCGTCACCGTCGAGGCCATGAAGCTCCTCAACGCCATCTGGATGTTCGGTCTGGTGACGTCGCTCGTCGGGGGCCTGGCCGCGCTGATGATGGTGGGCACGCTGACCGAGCGACTGGACCGTCGCTTCGTCGAGCTCCGGGCCTGGGAAGAGCAGCGCTGACGAGAAGGTCCCACGGCAACGAGCCCCCGGTGCCGGCCGAACGTCCGGTCAGGGGTGTCGGGCCAGGACGCCGATGCTGTCGCCGGCTTCGTCGGTCCAGAACAACAGCGGCTCGAGTCCGGCGTCGGTCACCAGGCGTTCGAGCGACGACTGCGAGAACAGGAACAGGTGCTCCGCCGGCCCGACCAACGGCGAGGCCATGCCCAGCGACGTGAACGAGTCGCCGTCGGCACAGACGGTGAAGATCATCAGCACCCCGCCGGGCCGCAGCGCGGCGGCGGCCCGGGCCACCACGGCGTGCGGGTCGGGTAGGTGCTCGAGCGACATCTCGGACACCACCGCGTCGTAGCCGGCGGTCGGGTTGATCTCGGTGTCGGCGGGCGCCGCCACGAGGTCCAGCTCGTATTCTCGTCGTCCGTACTCGACGGCTGCTGCGTTGATGTCCACGCCCCGTCCGTCCCAGCCCCGTTGTCGAGCGGCGCGTAGGAACCGGCCGGCACCGGTACCGATCTCGAACAGCCGGCTCGCAGCTCCCCGATGTGGCTCCAACAGGTCGAGCAGCATCGACCAGTGGGTGGCCATGGCGTCGGCCTCGGCCTCGAGCGCCGGTAGGTACTCGTCGGCGAAGTAGGCCGCGGAGTAGCGGGCCGCCAGGAAGCCGGGCGTGGGCCGATCGACGGTGTAGACCACGGCGCACGTCGCGCATCGGGCCATGCGGAGCCCGTCGCTGCTGCCCTCGATCTGGCGCTCGGCGTCGCCGCAGACGGGGCAGGTCCCGACCTCCTCGACCGGGACGGGGTCGCCGGCGAGGTGCTCGAAGTTGATATCCGGGGTCTTCAGCGAGGCCGCCCGTTCGAAGGTGGCCTCCACCCGGACGTGACCCCGGTGGGCCAGGCGCCGCCGATCGATGGCGGCGGTGAAACCGACGGCGAGCGCCGGGTCGAGCTCGAGGTGCTGGGCGACGTCGGGGCGCACGGTCCGTCGGGCGGAGAAGCGCTCCCCATCGATGACCACCTGCACCTCCCCCGGGTCGCGGCTGGCGCGGTGCACGGCCCAGCCCCGCACCAGGAGGGTGCCGCCGTCGATGGTGACCGGGCCGGGCGGCTCGTCCAGCGTCAGGATCGCCGGCGTGCGGGTGCGGCGGCGCAGGAAGCCGGCGGACTCCGACAGGCGTGACACCGAACCGACAGTACTGGTCACGGGTGGGGCTGGCGGTCTCCGGGATCATAGAATCAAGCGATGGCGACACTCCGGGTGGCCCTTTGTCAGATCAACACCGTCGTGGGCGATCTCGACGGCAATGTGGCTCGCATCCTGGACGCGGTGGCGCAGGCCGAGGAGGCCGACGCCGATGTGGCCGTGTTCCCCGAGATGACCATCACGGGGTACCCCCCCGAGGATCTGCTGTTGAAGCGGGGTTTCGTCGCCGACAACCGACGGGCGCTCGACAAGGTGGCCACACGGTCGGGCCGCGTGGCGGTGATCGTGGGCTTCGCCGACGGGAACCCCGAGGTGCACAACGCCTTGGCCGTGTGCGCGCACGGTGAGGTCGTCGGCACCTATCACAAGCGCCATCTGCCCAACTACCACGTGTTCGACGAGTACCGGTACTTCCGTCCCGGCGTCGAGCCCCACACGCTGTACGACATCGCGGGCGTGCGGGTGGGTGTGTCCATCTGCGAGGACGCCTGGATCGCCGGCGGCCCGCTGCCGCAGCTGGTCACCGGCGGCGCGCAGCTCATCGTCAACATCAACGGATCACCCATGTACGGCGGCAAGATGGCGGTCCGCGAGCGGGAGCTGGCCCACCGGGTGTCCGAGGGTCCGGTGCCGGTCGTGTACCTCAATCTGGTCGGTGGTCAGGACGAGCTGGTGTTCGACGGCGGATCCATGGTGGTCGATGCCCGAGGCACCGTCATCGCCCGCTGCCGACAGTTCGTCGAACAGACGCTGGTGGTCGACGTCGAGGTCGACGATCACGTGCCCACCGAGGCGACCTTTCCCATTCGCGCCGTCACCGAACGCACGGTCCGAGCCGATCAGCTGGTCCCGCAGGTGGCCCCGGTCCACGGGCGGCTGGACGAGATCTACGACGCCGTCGTGTTGGCCACCCGTGACTACGTGCGCAAGAACGGGTTCAGCGATGTGTGCCTGGGTCTTTCCGGCGGTATCGACTCGTCGCTGGTGGCCGCCATCGCAGTGGACGCACTGGGCCCGGAGCACGTGCACGGCGTGCTGATGCCCTCGCGTTTCTCCAGCGATCACTCCCTCACCGACGCCCAGGCCCTGGCCGAACGGTTGGGCATCGAGCATCGCATCGTGCCCATCGAGGCCGGTCATCAGGCCTTCCTCGACATGCTGGCCCCCAGCTTCGCCAACCTCGAACCCGGCCTGGCCGAGGAGAACGTGCAGTCGCGGGTCCGCGGCGTGCTGTTGATGGCCCTGGCCAACAAGTTCGGCTGGCTGGTGCTCACCACCGGCAACAAGAGCGAGGCGGCCGTCGGTTACTCGACGCTGTACGGCGACACCGCCGGTGCCTTCGCCTGCATCAAGGACGTGTACAAGCTCACCGTCTACGAGCTGGCTCGATTGGTGAATCGGCGTCACGCTCGCACGGTGATCCCCGAGTCGGTGATCGTCAAGGCCCCATCCGCCGAGTTGCGACCCGATCAGCGTGACGACCAGTCGCTGCCGCCCTACGAGGTGCTCGACCCCCTGCTGATGGCCTACATCGAGGGCGACGCCACGCGGCCCCAACTGACGGCGGCCGGCTTCGACCCGGATCTGGTGACCCGCGTGTGTCGCCTGGTCGACATCGCCGAGTTCAAGCGCCGGCAGACCCCGCTCGGCCCGCGCCTGACCGAGAAGGCCTTCGGCCGCGACCGTCGGCTGCCCATCACCAACCACTACGAGCGATGAGCGGTCTGACCGCGGCGCGGACCGCCGATGGTGTGGGCGGCCAACTGTGGTTCAGCCAGTCCCTCGCCGGGTTGTTGGCCGAGTGGGACAAGCCCATGGCGCACGCCGGGTTGCGCACGTGGGTGGCCGGGGCTCGCCGGCGGGTGGACGAGCACGTCACCCTCTGGCGTCAGCAACTTCCCGAGTCCGTTCTGCTCGAACCCGACGATCGCGTTCGGGCCCCGGAAGGGGTCGACACGCTGATGGAGGCGGCTGCGTACGCCGGCGGTGATGCGCCCGAGCAGAGCCGTGCGCTGGCGCGCTTGCTGGACGCGGCCCGGACCGACCTCGATGAGCTGCTGGCCGAAGCGGGGCCCGTCAGCGATGGGGCCCTCCTGCGATCGGGGGCGCTGGTGCGGGCCGACCTCGAGCGGCTGGCGCAGACGCTTCCCACCTGTTGAGCGCCGCTCGTCGGTGCCGAGCCCGGTCGCGCGACACGCGCGCAGCCGCGCGCGTTCGGTGACCGGGTCGAACGGGTCCACGGCCGTCGGCGGAGAAGTTGTCTCAATGTGGATGCGACCGGGGTCGATGTTCGTGGTTGACCGTTACACTCGAAGACCTCATGGTGTGCGTACGGGGGCGACATCGCCCTGGTCCGCACACACAGGTCCCGACTGCGAGAAGGTGCGCCTTGGCCAAGGAGCGAGTCGAACGCGACGAGGAAGACCTGGTCCGGCTCTACCTCACCGACATCGGGCAGTACCCGCTGCTGACCAAGGACGACGAGGTTCGGCTGGCGCAGGCCATCGAGGCCGGCAACGAGGCCCGTGGCGAGCTCGACAAGGCCGATGTCTCCCACTCACCGGCTCGCAAGCGCGAGCTGGTGCGTACTCGACGCAAGGGTGACGAGGCCGAGCGGACCTTCGTGCAGTCCAACCTGCGCCTGGTGGTGTCCATCGCCAAGAAGTACCAGGCTTCGGGACTGCCGCTGCTGGATCTGATCCAGGAGGGCAACCTCGGCCTCATGCACGCCGTGGAGAAGTTCGACTGGCGCAAGGGCTTCAAGTTCTCCACCTACGCCACATGGTGGATCCGTCAGGCCATCACCCGCGGCATCGCCAACACCGGTCGCACCATCCGGTTGCCGGTGCACGCCGGTGACACCCTGGCCCGGCTCCAGAAGGCCCGCTCGCGCCTCGAGCTCAAGCTGGGACGTCCGGCCACGCTCAGCGAGCTGGCCGAAGAGGTCGAGATGCCCGAGGACAAGGTCACCGAGGCGTTGCGCTTCGCGGCCGAACCCCTCTCCCTGTCCGAGCCGCTGCGTGAGGACGGCGACGCCGAACTGGGCGATGTCGTCGAGGATCGCTCGGCCGATTCGCCCTTCGAGGTTGCCGCCACCGCGCTGCTGCCCGAGGAGATCAGTCGCCTGCTGGCTCCGCTCGACGAGCGCGAGCGCGAGATCCTCAAGCTGCGCTTCGGCCTGGATCGAGGCGAGCCGCGCACCCTCGAAGAGGTGGGTGAGCACTTCAACCTCACCCGTGAGCGCATCCGCCAGATCGAGGCACGGGCCATGTCCAAGCTCCGCCACCCCTCGAGCGACACGGGCGCCCGCGACCTGCTGGCCGTCTGACACCCGATCCGGCCCGCCGGGCCGAGAGTTGTCCGCTCATGGCAGGTGTTGACCGGCGCGGGTTCTATGTTGAGACGGAATGAGGGGTCTGCTCCGTTCTCTGGCGGTGATCGCGCTGACGCTGGTCCTCGCGGCCTGTCAGGTGGATGCCTTCGTCGAGGTCGCCGTGACCGACGACGGATCCGGTGTGGTCACGGTGGCGGTCGCCCTCGACAACGAGGCGGTGGAACGGGCAGGTGACCTGGACCGGATCATCGTCACCGACGATCTGGAGACCGCCGGGTGGACCGTGGAGGCGCCCACGCGCGAGTCCGACGGGCTGACGTGGATTCGTGCGTCCAAACCGTTCGCCGAACCCGACCAGTTGGCCCGGTTGCTGGCCCAGGTCAGTCCGGTCTTCCAGGTCGGCCTGGCCCGCGACCATTCCTTCGGGCGCACCACCTTCGACATCGAGGGCACCATCGACCTCTCCGACGGTCTCGGATCTCTCGGCGACGAACAGCTGGCCGAGCTGTTCGGGTCGCCGGCCGGGTTCGACGTGGAGGAGCTGGAGGCCGAGATCGGCCCACTGGCCGACGCCACCCAGCTGCAGTTCGTGGTCCGGCTGCCCTACGACGTCGCCGGCAACGGCGAGGCGTCCGATCAGGGCGAGGTCTGGACGCTGCAGCTTGGGGACGACCCCACCGACGTGGCCGCTTCGGCGTCGCGCCGACACGCATGGACGATGGTGTGGGTCGTGGTCGCCGGCTTGTTCGTGCTGGCTCTGTTGGGGCTGATGGGGCGACGGGCGTGGCGGTCGTTCACGGGAGCCGAACTGGTGGCGACATCGCCCCGCAGCCGGCCCGCGCCCGCCGGCTCGGTGGCCGATGACGACGGTGAGGCGGCCGTGCGGCGCCTCGAGCTGATCGTGCTCGATGGTTTCGGGGTGTTGTTCGACGCGGGCGACCACATCACCAGCGTGCTGGCTCCCTTCGTCGCCGAGCGCGGCGGTTCGACGGACTCGGTCGAGGTGGCCGAGCGGTACCGGCAGACCAGCCTGGGTCGGCTGTCGACCGCCGAGCTCTGGGCGGTGTTGGGCGTCGAGGGCGACGCCGAGATGCTCGATCGTTCGTTCGTCGAGTCGCTGCCGCTCACCGACGGTGCCCTCACCTTCCTCGAACGATCCAAGCTCCAGGGTCTCACCCTCGCCTGCCTGGCCAACGGTGTGGCGACCTGGTTCGATCTGCTCCGTCGGCGCGACAGCCTCGACGTCTACATCGCCACGTGGCTGGTCAGCTCGGATCTCGGCGTGCGCAAACCCGATCCGGCCGCGTACGAGGCCCTGTCGCACGCCACCGGCGTCCCCCTGGGCAACTGCCTGATGATCGATGACCGCACCGAGCATCTCGATGCCGCCCGACGGGCCGGTATGTCCACTGCCCTGTTCGGCTCGGCCGCCGGCGACACCGCCGACCACCCCCACCTGGAGCGATTCGCCGCCATGGTCAGCTGACCCCTGACCCCTGACCCCTGACCCAAATTGCGTGGGTTTGTCGCGATAGTTGGCACGAAGTAGCGCCAGGTCGCGTCCGATGCGACGCTGGAGGTCATGCACGATCTGGTGATCCGAGGCGGAATGGTCGTCGACGGGTCCGGGGCCGAGCCCACCGTGGGCGACGTGGCCATCGGCGGTGATCGCATCGTGGACGTGGGCGATGAGGTGGGCGCCGCCCGCCGAGAGATCGACGCCACCGGGCTGGTGGTCACCCCCGGTTGGGTCGACACCCACACCCACTACGACGCGCAGGCCACGTGGGACCCGCAGCTCACGCCGTCGGGTTGGCACGGCGTCACCACGGTGGTCATGGGCAACTGCGGGGTGGGCTTCGCCCCGGCCGCGCCCGACAAGCGGGACTGGCTGGTCGGGCTGATGGAGGGGGTCGAGGACATCCCCGGCGCGGCCATGACCGAGGGCATCGCGTGGGAGTGGGAGACGTTCCCCCAGTACCTCGATGCCCTCGAGCGCCGATCGTGGGTGGCCGACATCGGTGCCCAACTGCCGCATGGCGCTCTGCGGGCCTACGTGATGGGGGAGCGGGCCGAATCCCAGCCGGTGGCCGACCCCGCCGACAACGAGGCCATGGCCCACCTGGTGACCGAGGCCCTGCGGGCCGGGGCGCTCGGCTTCTCGACCTCTCGCACACCCCTGCACAAGTCGATCGCCGGCGAGTTGGTGCCCGGCACCCACGCCGCCCTGGACGAGCTCCAGGCCATCGCCGACGCCATGGCGGTCGCCGGTCATGGCGTGTTCCAGTGCGCCATCCACCATCCGGATGTGCCCGAGTCGTTCGGGTGGATGCGCCAGGTGGCGGCCACCACAGGCCGCCCGGTCATCTTCAACCTCAACCAGCCCGATTTCGCCCCCGATCTGTGGCGCGAGGACCTTCGGCTGCTGGAACAGGCTGCCGCCGAGGGGTTGCCTGTGCTGGCCCAGGTATCGGGCCGGCCGGTGGGCATCCTGATGTGCTGGGAGGGGAGTGTGCACCCGTTCCTGGGGCGGCCGTCATACGAGGCCTTGCGCGAGTTGGCGGTCGATGACCAACTGGCCCGCCTGCGCGACCCCGCCGTGCGAGCCGCGATCCTGAGCGAGCCGGCGGAGGGGTTGTCGCTCTTTCTCACCTTCGTCACCAGCACCTGGGAGAAGGTGTGGCCGTTCACCGGCGAGACCGACTACGAACCGGACCCCGCCGATTCGTTGGCCGCGGCTGCCGCTCGGGGCGGGGTCACCCCCGATGAGCTGGCCTACGACCAGATGTTGACGGGGGACGGCACCGGGCTGTTGTACTTCCCGCTGTTCAACTACGGCCAGCACACCCTGGAGCCGTTGTTCGAACTGCACCAGCACCCGCTCACCCGGATGGGATTGGCCGACGCAGGCGCCCACTGCGGGGCGATCTGTGACGGTGGCATGCCCACGTTCATGATCAGTTACTGGACCCGTGATCGGTCGCGAGGCGAGCGGCTGCCGCTGGCGCACATGGTGCGGCGCCAGACCCGTGAGACGGCCGAGACCTTCGGACTGCACGACCGGGGTCTGCTGACACCCGGGATGCGAGCCGACGTCAACGTCATCGACTACGACCGCCTGAACGTGGTTCCGCCCCGCATGGCCCACGACCTGCCCACCGGCGCCCGCCGCTACGTGCAGCCTGCGGTGGGCTACGTGGCCACCGTCTGCGCCGGCCAGGTGACGGTGGAAGGTGATGAGTTCACCGGCGCCGTGCCCGGCCGCCTGATCCGCGGCCCCCAATCCCCCGGACGCTGACTCGAATTGCGTGGGTTCGTGCCAATGGTTGGCGCCAACTCGAGCGAGGTCGGGCTCCTCAGTCGCCGAAGAGCGCGTCCAGATCCGGCAGGCCGGCGCCCTGCGGGTCGAGCCGGCCGGTGTCGAGGATCTGGCGTGCCGCGTCATGCACCGCGGCGAATGCAGCTCGACTGAACCCCGACCCCACGCTCACCCGGCGAACCCCGACCTCGGCCAGGTCGTCCAGGCCCCAATCCTGCCCCAGCCCGATCAGCACGTTGACGGGCACGCCCACCGACTCGACCACCCGTCGGACGTCGTCGAGGGTGCGCAAACCGGGCGCGTAGACGGCATCGGCCCCGGCGACCTCGTAGGACTGCAGACGGGCGATGGTGTCGTCGAGGTCATCGAGCCCGTACAGCAGGTTCTCGCAGCGAGCCGTCAGCACGAAGGGATGCCCGTCGGCGTGCGCCGCCTCGGCTGCGGCAGCGATGCGTTCGATGGCCAGCCCGATGTCGTGGATCGGCGCGGTCTGGTCGTAGGTGGCGTCCTCGATGCAGCACCCGGCGATCCCTGCGTCTTTCGTTGCGGTGATGGTGGCGGCAACGCCGGTCGGGTCGATGGCGAAGCCGTCCTCGAAGTCGCCGGTGACCGGCAGCGACGTGGCCTCGGTGATCTGGCGAGCGTGCTCGATGGCCTCGGCGGCCGAGATCGCGCGGGCCCCGTCGGGGCGGCCCAGCGTGCGGGCATGGCCTGCGCTCGAGGTGGCCAGGGCCTCGAAGCCCATCGACTCGAGCAGTCTGGCCGTCCCGATGTCGTACGGATTGGGCAACACCAACAGCTGGTCGCCATCGTGTAGGTCGCGCAGGGCCTGGGCTCGGGACGTGTCCATGGCGTTGACCCTATTGTCGCGACGATGGCGGTCGCCTGACCTGGCTCGACTTCGTCACACCTGGTTGCACCAACCGACGCAAATTGGGTCGGGGGCGGCAGGGCCGGGTGATCTGGCTCGACTTCGTGACACCTGATTGCACCAACCGACGCAATTTGGGTCGGGGGCGGGGGGTGGTAGAACGCCGGGATGGAGATGGTGTATCGCCGACTGGGGTCGGCCGGGATCAAGGTCAGTGTGTTGTCGTTCGGCAGCTGGGTCACCTTCGACAACCAGCTCGACACCGACCTCGCCCTCGACTGCATGCAGGCGGCCCACGATGCCGGGGTCAACTTCTTCGACAACGCCGAGGTGTACGCCGGCGGCGAGAGCGAGCGGATCATGGGCCAGGCCCTGGCCGAGCTGGCCTGGCCCCGCCACAGCTATCTGGTGTCGACCAAGTTCTACATGGGCATCCACGAGGGACCCAACACCCAGATGACCCTGAACCGCAAGTACCTGCTGGAGGCGATGGACCAGTCGTTGGAACGGTTCGGCCTGGACCACCTCGACCTGGTCTTCTGCCACCGCCCCGATCCCGAGACCCCCATCGAGGAGACCGTGTGGGCCATGCACGACATCATCGACTCGGGTCGGGCGTACTACTGGGGCACGTCGGAGTGGTCGGCCGAGGAGTACCGCCAGGCCTGGGACATCGCCGACCGGCGCAACCTCCACAAACCCCAGATGGAGCAGCCGCAGTACAACCTGTTCTGGCGCGACCGGGTGGAGAAGGAATATGCCCCCCTCTACGAGGATCTGGGCATGGGAACCACCACCTGGAGTCCGCTGGCGTCGGGAGTCCTCACCGGCAAGTACCTCGACGGCATCCCCGACCACAGCCGCGGATCACTGGCCGGCTACGAATGGCTGCGTGATGTCGTGATCACCGAGGAAGCCAACGAGAAGGTGAAGGACCTGATCCCCATCGCCGATGATCTGGGCTGCTCGCTGGCCCAACTGGCGATCGCCTGGTGTGCCCGGAACCCCCATGTATCGACGGTGATCACCGGCGCCAGTCGGGCCACGCAGGTGACCGAGAACATGACCGCCCTCGAGGTGATCGAGCGGCTCGACGACGACGTGATGGCCCGCATCGAGGCGGCTGTCGGCTGACCGGCTCACCGGTGACGCTGCCGGTCACCGTGAACAGTGTCAGAGGGGGTTCGTAGGTTCTGGGCATGGCCCGATCACGTACCCACTTCTCGTGTGCCGACTGCGGGGCGTCCAGCCCGCAGTGGGCCGGACGCTGTCCGGGGTGCGGCCAGTGGCACACGCTGGTCGAGGAAGTGGCCCCCACGAGCGGGGGGTCGGCCGACGCCGACCGCCGCTGCTCGGTGGTCGCCATCACCGACATCGACCCGGCGGCCCACGTACCCATCGCCACCGGGCTCGACGAAGCCGATCGGGTGCTCGGTGGCGGCTTCGTGCCCGGCTCGGTCACGCTGCTGGCCGGCGCCCCCGGTGTCGGCAAGTCCACCCTCGTGTTGCAGGTGGTGGCTTCCTTCGCCGGCCGTGACCTCCGAGCGCTGTACCTGACGGCCGAGGAATCGGGGCCCCAGGTCCGGGGCCGGGCCGACCGTCTGGGCGCCCTCGACGAGCGGGTGTCGCTCATGGTCGACACGTCGCTGGCGGGTCTCGACCGGGTCCTCGACGAGGTCCGGCCCGACCTGTTGGTGGTCGATTCCATCCAGACCGTGCACGATCCCCAGCTCGGCTCGGCTGCCGGATCGGTGGCCCAGGTCCGCCACGGGGCCCAGAGCCTGGCCCGCCTGGCCAAGAGCCGGGGAATGGCCACGGTGCTGGTCGGCCACGTCACCAAGGACGGGTCGGTGGCCGGGCCACGCGTGCTCGAGCACCTGGTCGACACGGTGCTCGAGCTCGAGGGCGATCTCCAGCGGGGGCTGCGGGTGTTGCGGGCCACCAAGCACCGTTTCGGCTCCACCGACGAACTGGGCCTGTTCGAGATGGGGCCCGACGGACTGTCGTCGGTCGTCGATCCCAGTGCGGTGTTCCTGGCCGATCGGGTGCCCGACATCCCGGGGTCGGTGATCGTTCCCACCGCCGAGGGCCGCCGGCCGCTGCTGGTGGAGGTGCAGGCCCTCACCAGCCCGGCGGCGGGCGCCCCCCGCCGGGTGGGCCACGGCATCGACACCGGACGGCTCGATCTGGTGCTGGCCGTGCTGGGCCAGCGCTTGGGTGTGCCGGTGTTCGACCTCGATGTGCATGCCGCCGCGGTCGGTGGGGTGCGGGTCCACGATCCCGCTGCCGACCTGGCCCTGGCCCTGGCCGTCGCCTCGTCGGTCACCAACGTGGCCCTGCCCGATGACCTGGTGGCGTTCGGCGAGGTGGGTCTGGCCGGCGAGCTCCGCCGGGTACCGCACACCGAGCAACGCCTGGCCGAGGCCGGCCGCATGGGCCTGCGCCGGGCCTTGGTTCCTCGTGATGTGGTCGACGTCCCGTGCGGGCTCGAGATCCGCCGCGCCGCCAGCCTGGCCGAGGCGGTGCGCCTCACCCGACTACCGGTGGGCTGAGGAGCCGAACCCGACGGCCTCGCACGACGCGGTGTAGACACTCCGCATGCGCATCACGTTGTCGACCGGGCACCCGGCCGAGCTGGTGGCACCCATCGGCGCTCCGCAGGGCTTGGTCGTCGTCCCCGACATCATGGGCCTGCGGCCGCTGTTCGACGACATGGTCGAGCAGTTGGCGCGCGATACGGGCTGGGCGGTGTGTGCGCCCGATCTGTACGTCGGCCAGCAAGAGCTCGACCTCGAAGGTCGACTCGCCGAGGCCGAGCATCTCGACGACGCCGTGGTGTTGGGCGACCTGGTGGCCGCGGCCGACGCCTGTGGGGTCGAACCGGTGGGCTGCATCGGGTTCTGCATGGGAGGTATGTACACGCTCAAGGCCGTGGCCACCGGGCGCTTCCACCGGGTGGTGTCGTTCTACGGCATGATCACCGTGCCCGAGGCTTGGCGAGGTGCCGGCCAGGGTGAACCGCTGGTCGCCATCCGCAACGGCAACGCGGCATCGGCCATGGCCGTGGTGGGCACGGCCGACAGCTACACCCCACCCGACGAGGTGGCCCGGCTCCGGGCCACCGGTGTCACCGTCGTGTCCTACGCCGACGCCGATCACGGTTTCGTCCATGATCCCGACCGCCCGGCCCACCGTCGGGCCGATGCCGCCGACGCCTGGACCCGCACCGTGGACTGGCTGAGCGAGCGACCCTGACCGAGCGACCCTGACCGAAATGGCGTGGGTTCGTCGCGACAAGTGGCACGAAGTAGCGCCAGGTCGCCTGGTGATGCGACGTGGGGCTCAGTGGGCCCGGATGGTGAGCTGCTCGCGGTTGGTGATGACGTAGCGGCGATCGACCTGGTCGATCCAGCCCAGCTTGATGAAGCTGGCGATCGCCTTGTTGACCCGCTCGCGTGACGCGCCGACCATGCCGGCCAGCTCTTCCTGGGTGATCGGCAGGGTGAACTCGTCGTCTTCACCGGCCAGCTCCAGCAACCGCTTGGCCGTGCGCCCGGTGACGTCGAGGAACACCGAGTCGGCCAGCGCCTGGTCCATGGCCCGGAGGCGTCGGGCCAGCATGCCGACCACCCGCCACAGCTGTTTGGGGTGAGCCTCGTACAGGGCCTGCACCGGACCGTACGGCAGTGAGAGCACGGTGGATCGTTCCAGTGCCCGGGCCTCGGCGGATCGACCCATGTCGTCGAGCAACCCCATCTCGCCGAACAGGTCACCCGGCTCCATCAGGGCCACCACCGACTCGCGGCCATCGAAGCTGCGGTTGGCAATGGCGATCCGTCCCTCCTCCACGATGTAGAGGTGGGTGGGCGCCGCGCCCTCCTCGAAGATGACGTCGCCGCGGTGCAGGTCGAGGCGGGAGGTGTGGTCGGAGAGCTCGTGCAGCAGCTCGGGGGAGAGGTCGTGGAACAGTTCGGTACTGGCAAGGAGAGGGGAGTCGGCCATGATGAATCCATGGTACGTGAGCCCGGTGCGATGAGCCGGACTGGGGTGTGGGTGGTGGTGGTGGCTGCGGGAACGGGCGATCGGTTCGGCGGCCCCAAGCAGTTGGCCACTCTCGGCGACCGACGGGTGCTCGACCACTCGGTCGCCGCTGCGTCGGCCGTGGCCGACGGCGTCGTGGTGGTGGTGGCCGCCGATCGCGTCGATCAGGTCGAGCCCACCCTTGGCGCACCGGTCGTCTGCGTTGGCGGTGGGGCCACTCGGTCGGCGTCGGTGCGGGCCGGTCTGGAAGCGATCCCCGCCGACGTCGGCGTGGTGCTGGTGCACGATGCCGCCCGTCCGCTCGCGTCGGTGGCGCTGTTCGATCGGGTCATCGCGGCCGTG
>JAOUEE010000308.1 GCA_029858875.1 Acidimicrobiia bacterium | reverse complement strand
TGTCACCGTCGGCATCGGGGGCGAGGGGGAACTTCACTGCGGTGTCGCAGGCCGGCGGCCGATCGTGGCCCTTCCCGACCACCACGAAGTAGCGGTCGTCGGGTGAGATCTCGCCATCTCGCAGCTGCAGCCATCCGCCGGTGCAGCGATGGTGATTGTCCTGGTAGAGACGGGTGCGCCAGGGTGAAACGGTGGCGGTCGGTCCGGTGAGGTCGACCAGAGCCACGCCGTAGCGGTCGAGCCCGTCGATCTGCGCCGCGGTGCTCACCACGAGCAGCGTCGACATGTCACTGGTGATGTCGACCTCCTTGCCCGAGAGGGACAGGCCGACGCCCAGCGGGCCGCTGAGAGGAAGATCGAAGTCGGGATCCACCGCGCCGGTGACGGAATCGACGGCGGCGAGGTAGTGACGGCTGGTGCCGTTCACCTTCTTGAACGAGCCGGTGACATACACCCGTTGATTGCCGACGGTGATGCCGGTGACGACGGCCGAGGCGTTGGCCTTGAAGGCCGGCAGCGTGTTTCCGTTCAGGTCGAGCTTGGCCAGCTTGGTGCGGTGATAGCCGTTGATGTTGTTGAACTTGCCGCCGACGAAGATGGCGTTGCCGCCCGGCGCCACGTGGATGGACCGAACCTCGTTGTCGACCACGGGGGCGAAGGTCTCGTCGAGCTGGCCGGTGTTGGCGTTGTAGGCGGCCAGGTAGGGCTGGGTGACCGTGGTGCCGTTGGCCTTCTGGATCTGGGTGAACGAACCGCCGACGAAGACCCGATTGCCGATCTGGCGCACCGATCGGACGATCCCGTTCTTGAACTCGGGGGTGTCCAGGCGGGGTTGTTCGGCGACGAGGTCACCGTGGTCGGTCCCGGCGGCACCGGCGGGTGCCGCGACCACCTGGCTCAGCAGGGCCGCGGCCAGCGCGAGCATCACCAGCGTTGCCGTCGAACGGAAGGTAGCAGCAGGCACAGAAGCGGTCATGAATGGTCCATGGATCGGGGTCTCCACGCGAGAGTAGGAATCGGGGGGTGGGTACCACATGAGCTCAATGACCCAAACTGCGGCTCCTCGCGGCCCGTAGGACGATCGTGGAGGTGTTGGTCGCGCCAGAACCGGGGCCGTCGGCCCCGCCCGGGCGCCGGGTGGGCTTGTAGCCTTGGGACATGGACAAGATCGAGCCTGATCCCGCCAAGTTGTTGTCGCAGTGGAACGAATGGGAGCGGGGGGAGACCACTCCTGGGCGAGTACTGGCCAACCTCAAGACGGGTGGGCTGCCTGACTTGTTGGCCACCCTGGCCGGGGCCGCGGCCGACGCGTCCTGAGCCCGCGAGGCGGTCCGCAGCACATCCCGCGTCCCGACGACTGGCGCCCGGGCGCGCCGGCGCCGTGGGCCCACCTCCCGCCGGCCGATCGCCATCTGCACGTCGATGCGCTGGCCGGCGCCCTGGCCGCACGCGGCGCGGGGCGGGTGATCGGCCGGTCGGCGATCAGCACCCGACGCTCGGCAGTGCTCGTGCCGCTGTACACCTTCGAGGACGAGCTGTACGTGGTGCTCACGCGACGCTCGGCCGAGATGCGCAGCCATGGGTGGGAGATCAGCTTCCCCGGTGGTGGCCACGAGGAGCAGGACCAGTCGTTGTGGCACACCGCCGTGCGGGAGAGCCACGAGGAGATCGGCCTCGATCCGCAGCGGCCCCGACTGCTCGGTGAGCTCGATCGCTTCGTCACGGTGGGCAGCCGGTCGTTGATCCATCCCTTCGTGGCCGATTTGGGCGACCTACCCCGTTTGACTCCCGCCCCCGACGAGGTCGAGACCATCCGCCACGTGAGAGTGGCCGAGCTGCTGTTGGACGAGGTCTACCGCGAGGAGCAGTGGCGGTGGCCCGACGGTCAGGTTCACCGACCGCTCACGTTCTTCGAGCTCCACGGCGACACGGTCTGGGGCGCCACCGCAGCCATGCTGCGCCAGCTGCTCAGCATCGGCCTGGGTCTCGATGACGGTCTGGCCCATGATCGTGATCCCCTCGGCCGGGACGATCCGGAGCAGGGCCGGTGACGCCGGACGACTTCCGCTCGGCCGGCCACGAGCTCATCGAGTGGATCGCGGACTACATGGAGCGGGTGGAGGACCTCCCGGTGCTGTCCACCGTGGCGCCGGGGGAGATCAGGGGTCAATTGCCCGTCGACCCGCCCGAGGCCCCGGAGCCCTTCGCCGCGATCCTGGCCGACCTCGAATCGATCATCCTTCCGGGGCTCACCCACTGGCAGTCCCCCAACTTCTTCGCCTACGTCCCGGCCAACGCCTCACCGCCGTCGATCCTGGGAGAGCTGGCCTCCGCAGGTCTGGGGGTGCAAGGGATGCTGTGGGCCACCAGCCCGGCCTGCACCGAGCTCGAGACCCACATGTTGGACTGGATGTTGGCCGCCACGGGATTGCCGCTGCGGTTCCGGTCTGACGGCTCGGGCGGGGGCGTGATCCAGGACAGCGCGTCCAGCTCGACCCTGTGCGCCCTGCTGGCCGCCCGCGATCGATCACGCGGCGTCGACCTCCATGGGCTGCGGGCCTACACCAGCGAACATGGCCACTCGTCGCTGGCCAAGGCCATGGCCATCGCCGGCCTGGCCCCGCATCAGTTGCGTACCATCGCCACCGACGCCGAGCATGCGCTCCGAACCGGCGCCCTGATCGAGGCCATCGCCACCGACCGGGCCGATGGGTGCACCCCGTTCTTCGTGATGGCCACCGTCGGGACCACGTCGTCCACCGCCATCGATCCGGTGGCCGAGATCGGCGCCGCGCTCGGCGCCGACATCTGGTTGCACGTCGATGCGGCCTATGCCGGTGTCGCCGCGGTGTGCCCCGAGCTGCGGTTCGTGAACGCCGGTCTCGATCGGGCCGACAGCTACGTGTGCAATCCGCACAAGTGGCTGCTCACCAACTTCGACTGCAGCCTGTTGTACGTGGCCGACGCGGCGCCGCTGGTGGAATCCCTCGGCATCCTCCCCGAGTACCTCCGCAACCCCGCCACCGATACCGGGGCCGTCATCGACTACCGCGACTGGCAGATCCCCCTCGGCCGTCGGTTCCGCGCCCTCAAGCTGTGGTTCGTGATCCGCAGCTACGGTCTGGAGGGCCTGCGGGCTCACATCCGGCGCCATGTCGCCCTGGCCCACGAGTTGGCCGGCTGGGTCGCCGAGCATCCGGACTTCGAGTTGGCCGCCCCCACGCCGCTGAGCCTGGTGTGCTTCCGCCATCGCGGCGGCGATGCGGTCAACCAGGCGATCATGGACACCTGCAACCGGTCTGGTGCGCTCTATCTCACCCACACCCGCCTCGACGACCACTTGGTGCTGCGGATGGCCGTCGGTGCGGTGGGCACCGAGCGACGCCACGTCGAGGCCGCCTGGCGCGCGATCACCGTCGCGGCCTCGACGGAGTAGGGTCCTGTTCCATGCCGGAGCTGCGTTTCGAAGGTGACACCCACGCCGAGTTGGTCAGCCAGGTTCGCGCCTGGTTGGGGTCGATCGAGGCCGAGGGGCCGTCGTTGGCCGGCGTGGTCGATCAGAGCGCCGCGCTCACCAAGGACTCCCTGCGCCTGCTGGCCGAGGCGGCTCCTGGCGAGCTGGCTGGTTCTGACGTGGTGTCGGGGCTCACCGACATGGGATACAAGATGACCGACGCCACCCGCGATCGGGTGCTGAACGGCCTGGACCTGCTGGCCAAGGCCACCGACGGCACGTTCGTCGGCCGGGCCACCAAGGGGGCCACCGATGCCAGCGCCAAGGTGTTGTTCAGCATGAACAGCGCTCTGGCGAAGCAGTTCCTGAAGCAGCTCAACACCGAAGCCGACTGACGCCCCATCCGGGCCCCGACCGCCACGACGAGCGTGATGCGGGAGTGGCGTCCGCGCGGGGGTTGGACGCACTAGGCTCGACTCTTTCCAGCGGTAGGGAAGAAGGGGTCCGAAGATGGCCGAGATCGAGATCGGGTTGGGCAAATCCGGCCGTCGGGCGTACGGCTTCGACGACATCGCCATCGTGCCCAGCCGACGCACCCGCGACCCCGAGGACGTCGACATCTCCTGGGAGATCGACGCCTACCGATTCGAGCTGCCCCTCATGGCTTCGGCCATGGACGGCGTGGTCAGTCCGGCCACGGCCATCGAGATCGGGAGGCTCGGCGGGGTGGGCGTGCTCAACCTCGAGGGCCTGTGGACCCGGTACGAGGATGCCGACGCCGTGCTCGAGGAGATCGCGGCCCAGCCGGTCGAGAAGGCCACCGCCCGCATGCAGGATCTCTACATGGCGCCGGTGCAACCCGAGCTGATCACCCAGCGCATCAACGAGATCGGCGCCGCCGGGGTCACCACCTGCGCGTCGGTCACACCCCAACGGGCCGCGGCCTTCCTACCGGCCATCCTGGCCGGCGAGCTCGACATGCTGGTCATCCAGGGCACCGTGGTGTCGGCCGAGCACGTTTCGAGCACGGTCGAGCCGCTCAACCTCAAGACGTTCGTCCGCAAA
>JAOUEE010000307.1 GCA_029858875.1 Acidimicrobiia bacterium | reverse complement strand
ACGGCCATGAATCCGGCCTGGCCGAAGTTCAGCAGACCGGTGTAGCCGAAGTGGACGTTGAGGCCGATGGCGGCCAAGGCGAAGTAGACGGCCTGTACGCCGAACATCTGGGTGATGGTGTTGTCGAAGATCTGACCCCAGTCCATGGCTATCCGATCCTCTCGGCTCGTCCCAAGATGCCCTGCGGGCGGACCAGCAGGATGATCACCAGCACGGCGAGCGCACCGACGTTCTTGAGCTCGGCCGCGATCCACAGGGTGGACACGTTGACCAGCAGGCCGATGATGAGGCCACCCAGCAGTGGCCCGTAGGCCGTGCCCAGGCCGCCGAGGGTGACCGCTGCGAACATCAAGAGGAGCAGCTCGAAGCCCATGTCCCAGCTGGCCCCCTGGTCGAGACCGAACAGGAAGCCGCCCAGACCGGCCAGGCCGGCGCCGAGTATCCAGATGAGCAGGATGACCCGCTGGACGTCGATGCCCGAGGACTCGGCCAGGTCACGGTTGTCGGCCACCGCACGCATGGCCTTGCCCAGGCGGGTGGCCGTGATGCCCACGGCCACGAGCACGAGCATGAACGCCGAGATGCCCATGACCCACAGGTCGCGGGGCACCAGGGTGACCGGACCCAGTTCGATGCCGTCGGTCTGGAGGGCGAATTGGGTGAAGCGCAGGTTGCGGCCGCCGGCGATGTACAAGAGCACGTAGCGGATGACGATGCTGAGACCGATCGACACCACGAGCATGGCGATCAGACCCGTCCCGCGGTTGCGCAGGGGGCGCCACAGCAGCAGTTCGTTGGCGCCGCCGAACGCCGCGGTGACACCGACGGCGATGATGCCCGCCCAGATCACGGGCATGCCGAACACGTCGGGATCGTTCAACATGAGGGTGACCAGGGCACCGATGGTGACCAGCTCGCCGTGGGCGAAGTTGGTGAGGCCGGTGGTTCCGAAGATGAGGGACAGCCCCACCGAGCTCATGGCGATGATCAGACCGAACTTGAGCCCTTCGACGCTGAGCCGGGCCAAGCGGTCGACGAACGCGTTGCTCGAGCGCCCACCGAACCCCTCGCCCTCGTTCAGTGGGAAGATCACGTTTCGGGTCTGGCGCGGGGCCAGGTTGATGGTGAGCTGGGGCCGGTCCTCGTCGCGCAGGCTGATGTCTTCGGGCAGCGAGGCGACATCGATCTCGGCGAGGTAGGAGCCGGCCTCGACGACGGCGACGACCCACGTGCCGTCCTCGGCGCTGGTGGCCGAACCGACCTCGTTGCCGTCGGCGTCGAGCACCCGGACGACAACCCCGACCACCGGGTTGCGCTCGTTGTCGGAGTTGGTCGCCGTGAGCGTGCCCTGGATGCTCTGGGTCGCTTCGGGCTCGGTGTCCTGGGCCAGGGCGACCGTTGGCGTCACGACGCCGATCACCACGACCGAAACGACGAAAGCGAACGTGCGCAGCAGACCCCGGTGCATCAGGGAGGAGAGTATAGGAAGGTTTCGTCGCCGGATGCCGCTTCGACGCAGGCATGGGCACAGGCGTCGAGGAACGATGGCAGGAAGAGCTGGTGCCCCATGACGCACACGTCGTGGTCGGCGTCGAGTTCCCATCTCCTGGCCCCGGGGATGGCTCCGGCCAGCTCGTATTGGCGGCGCGGCGGCACCACGGTGTCGCGATTCATGACCATCACCGAGGTGGGCACGTCGATCTCTGCGAGCCACGGCCGGGCATCGAATCGGCCGATCTCACCGCCGGCCAGGAGCAGCAGTCTCGGGTCGCAGCTGCGGATCTCGTCGATCACCCAGTCGCCCAGATCGCGGTCGGCGGTCTGTTGGGCGAGGAGCTGCTCGAAACCGGCCTGGCGGATGCCCCCGGGCACCGCGGTGAGGCCGCGTCCCAGCAGTCCCAGTGCCCGCAGCCGATTGCGGCCTCGTGGAGTGATGGCCACGTTGGCGAAGGTGGCGCACAGCACCAGGCCCCGGACCCGGTGGCGATGGCGGCGGAACGTCTCGAGGGCGATGGGGCCGCCCATCGAGTAGCCGACCGGCGTGAAGGTGTCGATGCCCAGCGCGTCGGCCGCCGCCACGGCATCGTCGGCGCAGTCCTCCAGACGGAAAGGGGCGCGCGACCGGATGCCCCGCCCATGGCCGCGATGATCGATGGCCACCACGTGGTAGTGCTCGGCCAGGGCCTGGTAGGCGGTGAACCAGTTGAGGTCGGCCGTCACCGTCCAGCCGTGGAGCAGCACCAGGGCGGGGGCATCGGCCGGGCCGAACTGGCGCACGAACGTCTCGCCGCGACCGGGCAGGTACAGCGATCGCCCCGGGGGCAGCGGAGGAGCGAGGTCGATCGGGATGTCCGGCTCCTCAGCCGATCTCGACGATCTTCACCCTGAGGACGCCACCGGGTGCCTCATAACCCACTTCGTCGCCCACCGACGCGCCGATCAGCGCCTCGCCGAGGGGGCTGCCGGGAGAGACCACGTCGAGCCCGTCGACCCGCTCCTCGATCGATCCCACCAGGTATCGCTCGACCTCGTCGTCGCCTTGGTACCGGATGGCGACCACGCTGCCGGCGGCCACGGTGTCGCCCCCGGTCTCCTCGACGATCTCGCAGTTCTCCAGGATCTTGTGGAGGTGCATGATGCGACCCTCCATCTTGCCCTGCTCTTCCTTGGCCGCGTGGTAGTCGCCGTTCTCGGACAGGTCGCCCAGCTCGCGGGCGGTCTCGATCTTGCGGGCGATGTCGATGCGCCCGCGCGTGGTGAGGTCGTCGTAGTCCGCCTTGAGCCGATCGTAGGCCGCCTGCGACAGCTGTTGGATCTGTGCCATGACGCAAAAGGCTACTGGCGTGGCGCCGGGTTGGAACAGTGCGCCCGCACGACGATGGGTGACAGTTTCTCGCTGACCGGGTCGCGTTCGAGTCGATCGACGACGGCGATCGTGACGGGGCCGACGACCGGCGCGATGGCGACGTTCGGGCTCCGACAACGGTATGAGGAGCGGTTCCCCGGAGCTTCCGGAGGTGCTGAACAGGCGCAGCCCCGCCAGGTGGCAACGGGGTGACACGTCGGGTGGTGGTGTTCTCGCCATCGTGGCCGATTCCGCCGGCCGGTGCCCGTGAACGCGATGGATGGCGCAACGCGGCTGCCGCTATGCTTCGACCCCAATGCGACGCCCGGCCCAGATCGTACTCATTCGCTAGCGCACGTCTGGCTCGACGTGCGCACTACCGTCCACTTCGGTGGGCGGTTTTTTCGTTCCGGAATGCGGCCCGCATCCGAACCCATCTCGTCCCTGCAAGGAGCAACGTGGCACACAAGGTCGGCATCATCGGGGGCGACGGCATCGGCCCCGACGTCGTCGCCGAGGGTTTGAAGGTGATCCGCGCCGCCGGTGTCGAACTCGACACCGTCGACTATCACCTCGGCGGTCAACGCTACGCCGAGGACGGCACCGTGTTGCCCGACGAGGTGCTCGACGAATGGCGGGGGTTGGACGCGCTGTACGTGGGTGCGGTGGGCACGCCCGAGGTCCCACCCGGTCTGATCGAGCGTGGCCTGCTGTTGAAGATGCGGTTCTCACTGGATCTCTACATCAACCTCCGACCGTTCGAGGCGCCGGGCCACGACTTCGTCGTGATCCGGGAGAACACCGAGGGCACCTATGCCGGTGAGGGCGGATTCCTGCGCCAGGGCACCCCCCACGAGGTGGCCACCCAGGGATCGGTCAACACTCGCCACGGCGTGGAGCGCTGCGTGCGGTACGCCTTCGAACTGGCCCGCAGCCGGCCCGGCAAGCACCTCACGCTGGTCCACAAGACCAACGTGTTGACCTTCGCCGGCGACCTGTGGGAACGCACCTTCAACGAGACCGCAGAGGACTATTCCGATGTGGAGACTGCGTACAATCACGTGGACGCGGCGTGCATCTACTTCGTGCAATCGCCCGAGCAGTACGACGTCATCGTCACCGACAACCTCTTCGGGGACATCCTCACCGATCTCGGCGGAGCGGTTTCGGGCGGGATCGGCTTCGCCAGCTCGGCCAATCTCAACCCCAACGGCGTGTCGATGTTCGAACCGGTACACGGCTCGGCCCCCGACATCGCCGGTCAGAACAAGGCCAACCCCACCGCCGCCATCCTGAGCGGCGCCATGATGCTCGACCATCTGGGAGAGCACGATGCCGCCGCCCGCATCCGGAAGGCGTGCGCCGACAAGGAATCGCTCACCGGTAGCACCACCGAGATCGGCGACCTGATCGCCGGTCGACTCTGAAACCACCTGCCTCACGAGGACCACCAATGCCCATCACTCCCACTCCGAAGATCTGGATGAACGGCGAGCTCGTCGACTGGGCCGATGCCAACATCCACGTCCTCAGCCACACGTTGCACTACGGCACCGGCGTATTCGAAGGAATCCGGGCCTACGAGACCGAGAACGGCCCGGCCGTGTTCCGCCTCACCGAACACATGCAACGACTGCACGATTCGGCCCGGATCATGATGATGGACATGCCCTAC
>JAOUEE010000306.1 GCA_029858875.1 Acidimicrobiia bacterium | reverse complement strand
CGACGATGCCAGCACCACCACCGGTGCGGCCGACGGCACCACCGATGGCGGCCCCACCGCGGCCGGTGGCGAGTTCATCGACTACGGCACCTTCGTGGGCGACCCGCCCGAGCACCTCGATCCTGCGCTCAACAGCACGCTCGACGCCTATCAGGTGATCAACGCGGTGTACGACGGTCTCACCGAGATCGATGCCAGCGATCCGGCCAACCCGGTCATCGTGCCCCTCATCGCCGAATCCTTCGAGGCCAACGACGACGCCAGCGTGTGGACCTTCCAGATCCGCGACGATGCGGTCTTCAGCAACGGCGACCCCATCCTGCCCAGCACCTTCCAGAAGTCGTGGGAGCGAGCCGCCGACCTGGCCGGTGACTACAGCTACCTGCTGACCTTCCTCGACGGTGGCGCCGAACGACTCGCCGGAGACGCCGACACCATCTCGGGTGTGGTGGCCGACGACGACGCGGGCACACTCACCGTCACGCTCGACGCCCCGTACTCCAACTTCGACGCGGTGGCCGGCTTCCAGCTGTTCTTCCCCGTCCCCGACGCCGCCATCGACGCCGGCGACCAGTGGGAGAACGACATCATGATCGGCAACGGTCCCTACGCCATGGAGAGCGCCCGCACCGACGAGGAGATCACCCTGGTCAAGAGCGATGCCTGGGTGGGCGACTTCGCCGGTGAGACCTGGCCCGATCGCCTGGACCGGATCGTGTTCCGCACCCAGGCCGATCCCGACACCGCCTACAACGCCTTCGAGGCCGGCGAGGCCGACAACGCCAACATCCCGCCGGCCCGCGTCGAGGACGCGGCCGCGAACTACGGCACGACCCTCGACGTCGACATCCTGGGCTCGTACCACTTCGACTTCAACGGTCGGGCTCCCGAGATCGGTGGGCCCGAGAACCTGAAGCTGCGTCAGGCCATATCGGCCGCCATCAACCGCGACGAGATCAACGAGGCCGTGTACAACAGCAGCCGCACCGTCTCCACCGGCATCACCCCTCCGGGCATCCCGGGTCAGGTGCTGGGCCTGTGCGAGTACTGCGCCTACGACCCCGAGCAGGCCCAGACCCTATTCGACGAGTGGGTCGCCGAGGGCGGCGTGCAGGACGGACCGCTGCCGATCCAGTTCAACGCCGACGCCGGCCACGAGCCGGTGGTGCAGATCATGATCGACAACCTGGCCGCCATCGGTATCGAGGCCGAGGCCACGCCGTTCCCGTCCGAGACCTACTTCTCGGAGCTGGCCGAGGGTGCCTGCATCCTCTGCCGGTCGGGCTGGTTCGCCGACTACCCGACGTACGACAACTTCATGTTCGACCTGTTCCACTCCACCTCGCTCGGTGGCAACAACTACGGGTTCGAGAACGCGGAGTTCGACGCGCTGGTCGACGAGGCCAAGGCCACGGTCGACAAGGACGCCCAGGCCGACCTGTTCCAGCAGGCCGAGCGCATCCTGCTCAACGAGGACACCCACGTGGTCCCGATCAACTGGTACAAGGGCGACTACGCCTACAACCAGGAGCGGATCACCAACTTCCCCCAGACCAACTTCGGTCTGATCCTGTGGGAGCAGATCACCCTGGCCGAGTGATAAGCAGTCGGTGATGCGGGCCCGCGGCGCATGCCGCGGGCCCGCCATCCCGACGCACCGTCCACCCCATGACCAGCTACATCATCAGACGGCTCCTGCTCGTCATCCCCACCGTCTTCTTCGCGCTGTCGTTTCTCTTCGCGTTGTTCTACGTGCTGCCCGGTGACCCGGCGACGCTCATCGCCGGCGGCGCCGATCGAAATCCCAACGCCATCCAGGTCGAGCAGATCAACGAGAAGTACGGGCTGAACGATCCCCTGCCCACCCAGTTCGTGAACTACTGGAAGGCCACCCTCCAGTGGGACCTCGGTGAGTCGTTCCAGACCGGCCGCAGCGTCAACGAGATCCTGGGGCAGCGGGCCAAGAACAGCTTCCGCCTGGCCTTCTGGGCGCTCATCATCGAAATAGTCGTCGGGCTGAGCGTGGGCATCTACTCGGCCATTCGGCGCTACTCGCTGGCCGACAAGCTCACCACGGTCGGCACCGCGGCCATGTCGGCCATTCCCGTGTTCGTGTTGGGCTACATCCTCCAGTACGCCTTCGCCGTCTACCCCAACAAGCACGACTGGCCGGAGTGGACCCGCCTGCGCACCTCGCAGATCGGGCCGCCCGGCTCGGGGGACGGCGACTGGTTCCTGTTCGTGATCCCGATGGGGGAGCAGTGGCGGTATCTGATCCTGCCGGCGGTCACCCTGGCCGCCGTCTCCACCGCGTTGACGGCGCGCATGATGCGAGGCTCCATGCTCGAGGTGCACCGAGCCGACTTCATGCGCACCGCCCGGGCCAAGGGCCTGGGCGAGCGCCAGATCGTGCTGCGCCATGGTCTGCGCAACGCCATGCTCCCCGTCATCACCCTGCTGGCCCTCGACTTCGGCGCCATGATCGGCGCGGCCGTGCTGACCGAGACGGTCTTCTCGTGGCCCGGGCTGGGATCGACCATCGCCAGCTCGGTGCTGGACCGGGATCTCCCGGTCCTGCTCGGCCTGACCCTCGTGGTGGTGCTGTTGTACTCGATCCTCAACCTGCTGGTCGATGTGTCCTACGCCTGGTTCGATCCCCGCGTCCGCCTGGGCGAGGGGAAGGACAAGTGAGCGACCAGACTCCCGGCTTCGCCGCAGCCCGCACCGTCGACCAGATGGTCGACGACGTCCTGGCGGCACCCGAGGCGCCGCCGTACCTGATCGACGTGTGGCGCCGGTTCAAGAAGAACCGGCTCGCGGTGATCGGACTGATCTTCATCCTGGGTCTGGTGCTGGTCGCCATCTTCGCACCGTTGATCGCCCCGTACGGCCCGAGCGAGCGCACCGATGTCTTCCGGGGCAGCCCCTCGGGAGACCACCTGTTCGGCACCGACATCATCGGGCGCGACGTGTTCAGCCGCGTGGTCTACGGCGCGCGCGTGTCGTTGCGCATCAGCATCGCCACCACCATCATCGCCATGGGGATCGGCGTCCTGGTCGGTGCCATGGCGGGCTTCTTCGGTGGGTTCACCGACGGCCTGATGATGCGCATCACCGACGTCTTCCTCGCCATCCCGTACATCGTGTTGGCCGTGGCCATCGCCACCGTCTTCGGACGCAGCGAGAACGGCATCATCCTGGTGCTGGGGCTCACTGGCTGGCTGGGAGTGAGTCGGATCGTGCGGTCCAGCTTCTTGTCGTTGAAGGAGCTCGAGTACGTCGAAGCCGCCCAGGCCCTGGGGTTCAGCCGGACTCGCATCATGTTCCGGCACATCCTGCCCAACGCCCTGCAGCCGATCATCGTGTACGGCACCATCCTGATCGGCTCGGTGATCCTGGCCGAGGCGGCGTTGTCGTTCCTCGGGGTGGGTCCCCAGGACCCGACGCCGGCGTGGGGGCTGATGGTGTCCCAGGGCAAGGGCGATCTGGCCAACGCCTTCCACTTGGTGCTGTTCCCCGGCCTGGCCATCGCCCTCACCGTGCTCGCCTTCGTGCTGGTCGGCGACGGGCTCCGCGACGCGCTCGATCCGAAGCTGAAGTGATGACGAGATGACGATCGGATCCGGTGAGCTGTTGTTGTCGGTTCGCGACCTGAGCGTGGTCTTCGACACCGACGACGGACTGGTGCGCGCCGTCGACGCCGTGTCGTTCGACATCCACCGCGGTGAGGTGTTCTCGGTGGTGGGCGAGTCGGGTTCGGGCAAGTCGGTCACCGCCATGTCGATCCTCCAGCTCATCCCCGACTCGCGGGTGGCCGGTGGCGAGATCCTGTGGAAGGGCGCCGACCTGCTCCAGCGGACCGAGGACCAGATGCGGTCGGTGCGCGGAGCCGAGATCGCCATGATCTTCCAGGACCCGCTCACCGCGCTGAACCCCGTCCACACCGTGGGACGCCAGATCGCCGAGATGGCTCGCATCCACGAGACCATCACCAAGAAGCAGGCCTTCAACCGGTCGGTCGAGATGCTCGACCTGGTGGGGATCCCCGAACCCGACAAGCGGGCCAGCATGTACCCGCACGAGTTCTCCGGCGGTATGCGACAACGGGCCGTGATCGCCATGGCCATCACCTGCAAACCCAGTCTGTTGATCGCCGACGAACCCACCACCGCGCTCGACGTGACCGTTCAGGCCCAGGTCCTCGAGGTGTTGCTCGAGATCAAGGACGAGATCGACTCGGCCATCATGCTCATCACCCACGACCTCGGCGTGGTCGCCGGGATATCCGATCAGGTGATGGTGATGTACGCCGGGCAACAGGTCGAGCAGGGGACGGTCGACGACGTCTTCTACCGTCCGATGCACCCGTACACCCTCGGGCTGCTCGAGAGCCTGCCCCGGCTCGACGCCACCGACGACACCGAGCTGGTTCCCATCCCCGGCTCGCCTCCGTCGCTCATCAACCGACCGTCGGGTTGTCCCTTCAACCCCCGGTGCCGCCATGCCCAGGCACCCGGGCGTTGCGACACC
>JAOUEE010000038.1 GCA_029858875.1 Acidimicrobiia bacterium | reverse complement strand
GCAACGGATCTGCGAGTCCGAGTCCTCTCACTGGTCCACCCGTTCCGAACGGCACGAAGGCTTCGTCCTCGACGCCGACGATCGCGAGTAGCTGGTCGGGTGAGACAAGCCCGTCGTCAGCGACTACTTCGACAAGAGTTTGCGGGAACCTGGTGCCCACGCCGTCGGGATCTGTGTCCAGCAGCTCGATCAAGGCCGGTGACGCTGCGAGCTCACCCGGTTGGGGGTAGTCCGACAGCCATTGCGGTCGGTGCGCTTGCGAGGTCACCGACCCGACGGCGATGCGAGTGAGCGGCCGATCTCCGACGAACTCCTCGACCCGGTTGGCCAACATCGGGGCGGGCAGTTGTGCTTCGGCGTCCTCTGACTCGATACGGTCCAGACTCTGGCCGGCAAGTCGGCCTGCCTGGGCATCGACAACCGCTGGGATGCTCAGCATGGCGAGTAGCGCAAACGCACCCATCGCACCGCCGATCGACACCAGCGCTAGTCGGACCCAGCCGGAGCGATCGACAGGGCGGCTCAGACGCAAACCGAGTTGCAGCGTTCTCATCGAAGGGCCGCGACCGGCTCGACGATGCGCCCATCGCGCATCAGGACCTCACGGTCGCACAGTGATGCGAGGCGAGCCTCGTGGGTGACCAGCACCACCGCTGCCCCCTGTACCCGTGCCTGGTCCATCAGCGCATCGAGCACGAGTTGACCATTGACCGAATCGAGCGCCCCGGTTGGTTCATCAGCCAGCACAAGCGCAGGCTCATGGACCAGCGCCCGTGCCACCGCAGCACGTTGGCGTTCACCACCAGACACCTCGCCCGGATGCCGGTCAGCCAGGTGGGCGATTCCGAATCGATCGAGCAAACCCTCGGCACTCTTCCGCGAGGCGTCGCGCGCATTGCCATCGATCCACGCCGGCAAGGAGACGTTCTCGACCATCGTGAGCTCGGGAAGCAGTTCAGCAAACTGGAACACGACCCCGAGCCGACGAAGCCGAACATCGCTACGGGAACGGTCGCTCAAATTCGAGAATGGCTCCCCGCCCAGCTGGACCTCACCCGAGTCGGGGCGGCGCAAGCCCGCCAGGCAATGCAGCAACGTCGACTTCCCCGACCCAGACGGCCCCATGACAGCGACCGTCTCCCCGACGCCCACCGCAAGCGAAACCCCACCCAGTGCCGGCGTCGGACCGAACGACAGCGTCAGACCACTCGCCTCAAGCACGGCCATCAGTTACCGCCCCACGAGATCGCTCGCTGGCCGGCCAGCTCGATCCACTCCAGGTCGGCCTGCAGGTGAGCAAGGAGATAGTCGACCGCCAACCGCGACTCGAAGTCATCCGCACTGGACCTGCGAAGCTCACGCATGTACGCGAGGTGCACCCCCCGCTGCTCTTCCAGAATGCCCTCTGGGGATCGGCCAGTGACGAGAGCGACGACCACCTTCGCATACAGCGGGCCCAACGTCGCCTCTCCCGGTGGCTGCGGACTCCCAAGCCACGATGTCAGCTCCTCGACTCCGTCGCTAGTGATCGCATACAGCTTTCGTTCGGGACCATCGCCGGACTCCAAAGACGACACGACTACCAGCCCGTCGCGTTCCAAGCGCCGCAGCGTTGAGTAGACCTGTCCCGTCGGGAGCTCCCGAGCTGGACCAAACCAACGGTCATACGACGCCTTCATCCCGTATCCATGCTGAGGGCCCGACTCCAGCAACCCGAGAAACACCTGACCAACACTCATACCTCGGAGTATACACTCAGTATCTAATACGGCAAGACGGATTCCGGCCTCGGTTACCGGACCTCCCCGGATTGATCAGAACATCGCAGCCCGATCCGCGTCTGGGAGCGAATATCCGGCAATACCGAGCGCTCATGTGAGACACCACGGCTTGGCGATGCGCTTCTTCGTGGCACGCGGATCCGGTCGGGATCGGAGACTCCATCGCGCGCCCATCGCGCGGTCGCTCAGATTCGCGCCCGTCCGCCGACATCCGTCACCCCTGCTGACCTGCACAAACGCCCCGTCGAGGTCCGCCGAAACCCGCCGGATAAGCTTCCCAAGCTGAGAACGCGAGTTCGATTCTCGTCACCCGCTCCAAAGGCCCTGGTAGATGGGCTGCTCGGCTCGGAGCGTCGTCAACTTCCGGGCTGATGCCTGTTGCACGCTGTCGCACGGTGCTACTGCGGCGCATGGACGGGTGAGGCAGGATGGGTTCGTGCTGATCGTTCGTGGGACCAAGAAGCTGCGGGACCGGCTGCGGGCTGCCCCGCGGGCAATCGATGGGGATGAGTCGACCACGATGCTGGGCGACTGGTTTGCCAATGCGCTGTTCTGGAAGCCCCAGGTGGCGCTGTTCGTGAACGCTCGGACGATGCTGCCGGTGTTCGTGCCGCTTGCACCGGCGGCGACCTTGCTCGACCGGGCACCGGACGCGATTGCTGCGGTGCTGCGTGCGCACGGGATGCCGGCGGAGTTGGTTGACGCGGAGGCGGCGGCGATGGCGGACGTGCGGGTGGCGCCGACGAATGACCGGCAGGTGGTGGGGGTGATGACCGAATTCGCGTTCCAGGCCGAGCAGTTCTCAGCGCGAACCGACGACGAGATGTTCGCCTTGTCGATGAGGATGTCGGACCTGATCCTGGGCCCGTTGATGAAGCGGCACGGCACCCCTGCCGCCGAGCTCGCGGCGCTGCTCGCGCCGGACGCAGAGGTCATCGATCTGCGAAGCCGGGTCAGCCACGCAGGCATCGGCGCGGCCCGCTCGGGCGTCGCCCACCAGTTGAAGGTCACGCTGCGAGGAGTGCGGCCGCCGATCTGGCGGCGGGTGGTGGTCGACGGCGGGGAGACGCTGCATCACCTCCACGATGTGATCCAGGCGGCGTTCGGCTGGTACGACTCGCACCTGCACGAGTTCGACATCGACGCCGTGCACTACGGCATCCCCCACGAAGACGACTGGACACCGGTTCGCGACGAGCGGCGAGTCAGCATCGGCGAGATCGCCGGTGCCGGCAAGATCCGCTACACCTACGACCCCGGCGACAACTGGGAGCACGACGTCATCGTCGAGAAGTCGCTTCCGGCCGACGAGGCCGCTACGGTGCCGAACTGCATCGACGGCCGGCGGGCATGTCCCCCCGAGGACTGCGGCGGGCCCTGGGGCTACGCGGAACTGCTGAAGGTCCTCGCTGACCCGGGCCATCCAGAACACGCCGAACGGGTCGAGTGGCTCGACTGGATCGGCCGCAGCGAGCTCGAGCCGGACGCATTCGACCCGAGCACCTTCGCCGACGACCTCCACACCCAACAGACGATCAAGCTCGGCGACTGGCTCGACTAACTGGATCCGCCGGTGGTCCCGGCCCCGCTGCGGTATCAGCGCTGACACCGTGGTCGGCGATCCGTCCGGGACAGCGCCGCCGAGTGGATCGTCGTCGGCGGCGCTGTCAGTGACGACGACTAGGGTTCGGTCATGGATGATGCGAGCGACGACGCCCCCCAGTTCGACCGCTCCACTGTCGAGGGGCGCCTGGCGGAGATGGCCTACCTCGATGGTCTCAGCGACGAACAGCTCGCGGCCGCCGACCCCGGCCATCGCTACGTCACTCGCAATCCAACCGAGACTCCTCAACAGCGAGCGGTTCTCTCACAGCGCCTTGCTGAGGCCGAGGCCCGCCGCCAGCGCCTCATCCCCCACGAACAGTAGGCGTCAGCAATGCGAATCGCCCCGCAGGGGCGGGCGTGGTTGGAGGCCGAAGCTCGCCTTCAACTCCCCGAGCACCGCAACCTCGGAGATCATCGCCCCGAATCGTCGGCGGCTCCGCGTCGACAACGCCCGCACGGTCGAGAGCTTCGACATCGTCGCCAAGGCCGACGAACGTGATCCCGCCGTCGTCATCCCGATCGCACTGTCGATCTGGCTCCACGAACCCGAACAGCCCGACCTCTGACGACCGCCCGAACCGAGCATCGAAGGCAGCGAAGAAGCCGGTCGCCCCAGGCGCTCTGCCCGATGTTGCATGTCTGATGCACGGCCCATCTCGAGCTGGCCGCAGAGGGGCCATTGTCCCAGCTCAGCGGCATGGCCACTCCAGACGGTGAGCAGGTTCCCAAGCTGAGAACGCGAGTTCGATTCTCGTCACCCGCTCTCCGAAGTCCCTGGTGAAGAGCTGTCCGGGCCGCGATCGTTGTCAGCTTCCGGGCTGATGTTGTCGCACGCTGTCGCACGATGTTGCACGCCGACGGTGCCGCCCGGGATGAGCGGGTCGCGTGAAGTCAGCTCTCGATGATCGCGAACACACGGCGGTTCCAGTAGAGACGGTCGTATCTGGCGTCGCTGTACGGCTCGAGGAAGCCGAGCTCGCAGAGCCGGTTGATGGCGTCTCGGTTGGCCTGGTTGGACTTCCCGTACCGGGCCTGCGCCGCGGCGACGGTGAGGATCGGGAACGCGATCAAGTCGTCGGCGATCTCGATCGCGAGCCGCGCCCGAGGGAGCGCTTCGCGAGCCTCTGATGCGAGCACTTCGCGAAGGGCGAGGAGCCCCGTCACCCTGCGATGTGCGTCCTCTGCGGACGCCGCAACGGCGCGGGCGAAGAAGTCGACCCAGGGTGCCCAGTTGCCGGTCATGCTCACCTGAAGGAGGTGGTCGCGGTACTCGGCTGCGTGGTCCTTCAGCCAGTCAGAGACCGACAGCACCGGTGTCGTCAGCGCGCCGTCGATCAGCATCTGGAGCACGGCGATCAGACGACCGACGCGGCCGTTGCCGTCGGTGTAGGGGTGGATCGTCTCGAACTGGTAGTGGGCGAGGGCGACCCGAACCAGGAGGTGGAGCGAATCCCGTAGTGACTCGTTGTTGATCCAGTCGAGCCAGTCGTCGACGAGAACCGTGAGCTGGTCGCCCGGCGGGGGCGGGATGAAGCGCGCCTCGGTGATGGGACGGTTCTTGGCGCCAATGAAGACCTGGCGCTCCCGGAGAGCTCCGGCCTCGGGACCGTCGCTGTCAGTGCCGCGGACGATCACCGCCTGCAGGCTGGAGAGAAGAGGAATCGTGATCGGTCGCTCCTGCACCCAGTCGTAGGCGGCGTCGGCGGCGCGGGTGTAGTTCATGACCTCGCGAACGTTGGGCGGAGTGCTCGGATCCGTCTCGTCCATCGATACGGCCTCGGCCGCGAAGAGGTCGGTCAGGTTCGCAAAGGTCCCCTCGAGCGCGGACGTGCCGATGGCCTCGCGGCGGGTCGCGACGCGGGTCACGAGCTGCGGGTTGGGGATGAGGCTGGCGGCCGAGTCGAGACGTCCCAGGGCAGTCATTGCGTCCGAGAGCGCCATCCACACCGGTCCCGGAAGGTCGAGCCGCTTCGGGAGTGGCGCCGGCACGAACGCCCCCAGCTCGTAGGGGGCATCGAATCGGTTGTCCGTTCCCCGGATGACCACCGTCGTGCCGACCGGCGAGTTCGAGAGGTCGGTGGGCACAACTTGGATTGTACCTGCCGCACTCCCAGTTTCGCGCGCGAAACTTGGAATTACAGACCTGTAATCCAAGTCTGGATCGAACCTCTCGCGTTGACGAACCTGTCGTTCGAGGCAGGCGCCACCATCTGGGCGGGTCGGTTCAGTAGCAGCCGACCACATCCAGATCTCCGTCCCGGGGACGAGCGCACTGCACTGGTCCAGCGACTCGATCACTATCGGACGATCACATCTGCAGCGCTGGTCGACGTTCCTTGGGAGCAGGCCTCGGCTCGTCTGCTGGCCGACACGGACATGACGATCGCCGGGATCATCAATCTGCAGGCGGTGGGCTTTGCAGTACTCACCCGCCCATCCTGACATCAGTCCCGTCCGCGCGGTCTCCGAGAAGGAGCGAACCATGCCAATTCCGGCACCATGAGCTAGCGCGGACGCGAGGGGAAGAGCATCAACGGGAGCTGCCTGGCCATCGGGGACGGACACGCCCATGCAGAGCCCCGCCCCATCCATCCGCGCAGGCGGGCTCGAAGCCCTGATTCCGAATCGACCCCGGCGCGCTGACCCGCCCGTCGACGCCCGCCCTTAAACGTAATACACTTAAGCCGATGGAGATCCACTCGTCGGCGTACCGCCACGGTCTCGACGACGAGCAGATCGAACACGCCTGGGACAACGCTCTCGGCTTCTACGACATCAATCCTGACCATGACCCACCCAAGAGCCTCTGTATCGGCCCTGACCCCGCCGGCAACCTGCTCGAGCTCCTCTACCTCCAACTCGACGACGACCTGATCATCCACGCCATGCCGCTACGACCCGTGTTCCGGACCTACCTCACCGGAGAAGACCCATGACCCGACGCACCAAGACCGCCAAGACCCTCACCGACGAGGATGTTGCTGCGCTCGCCGACGACTTCGAGAAGACCGACTTCAGTCCCGACGACGTCGCAACGATCAAGAAGACCCGCCGCCGCTCGCCTCGCATCGGCGACACCAACGCCGAAGTCGTCACCTTCCGGGCCCCGGCCAGCTACAAGCACCGGATCAAGGCCCGCGCCGACGCCGACGCCACCAGCGAGAGCCAGGTCATCCGCGACGCCCTCGACGCCTACCTCTGAGGCGGCGACGCGACTCTGGCCGGTGTTGCACGTAGGTTGCACGCCACGATCGGGCGGTCGCTCCTGATCCCTCGAGGCCCAGCTCAACGGCATGACTCCGCCAGACCGACGTCAAGTTCCCAAGCTGAGTACGGGAGTTCGATTCTCCTCACCCGCTCAAAGACAAGAACCCAGGTAGAGCGTCAAAGCATCCAGTCACAGGCTCCCCAACTCAGATCGGAATTGGGTGACGATGGGGGACCGCGGCAGGTCAGGGTTACTGTCGCAACCATGCGCGGCAGCATCGAGAAACGCGGCAAGAACTCCTGGCGGGTAGCCGTCTACATCGGCCGCGACAGCGACGGAAAACGAGAGTTCCTCCGCCGGACCGTGCGCGGCAGCCGCCGCGACGCCGACGAAGTACTCGCCCAACTCGTGCTTCAAACCGGGCACCGCTCCGGCGACGACCTCGACCTCACCGTCGCCGATCTCCTCGACCAGTGGCTCGCCCACCGCCAGCCGTCCCTCTCCCCCTCCACCGTCAGCGACGCACGATCGGTCATCAACCGGCACCTCAAACCCGCCCTCGGCGAAATGCGCCTCTACAAGCTCACCGCTTGCGACCTCGACGCTCTATACGCCCGCCTCGTCGACGCCTGCCTGGGGCCCTCACGAGTCCGGCGCGTGCACAACATCATGTCCGCCGCCCTCAACCAGGCGGTGAAATGGGACCTCGTCGCATCGAACATCGCGTCCAAGGCCAGTCCGCCTCGGCTCGAGGAACGCGAACGGCAACCACCCACTCCTGACGAGATCAACCAACTCCTCGCCGCAGCCGAAACGTTTCACCCCGACCTGCCCGCGTTCTTCCGCCTGGCGTTCACCACCGGTTGCCGTCGAGGGCCACGGGTGGATGAGCGAACGCGACACCACCAAGGCCGGCAAAGGCCGCACCGTCACCCTCGGACCTACCAGCCTGATTGCCCTCACCGACGTGCGCGCACGAGCCGAACAGCGCGCCGCTCTGGTCGAAGCAGAGATCCCGGCCGACGGATGGGTGTTCAGCGACCACGAAACCGCCAAGACACCCTGGGCGCTCCACCGGCCAACCCGAATGTTCGCCCAAGCCCGAGACACCGTCGGCCTCGACCCCGACCTGCACCTCCACGACTTCCGCCACGCCGCCGCCACCCAAGCCCTCACCGCCGGCCACGACACCCTCACCGTCGCCGGCCGCCTCGGCCACCGTCGCGTCTCCACCACCACCGACCGCTATGGACACGTCATCCCGTCCGCCGACCAAGACATCGCCGACCACCTCGACAACCTCCTCACCAACGACGAAGCCACCACATGATCCACCCACCCATCACCGCCTCCCCTGCGGTCGCCGATCTGGTCGAGCAGTGGGTTACCGCCCGTCTCGCCCGCGGCGAAATATCGGCGACGGCGGCGAAGGGGCACCGCTCCCACCTCCGCCCCCTCGCCAAGCTGGCCGACGATCGGCGCCTCGACGCCGTCACCGTCGACGACTACGTTCGGGCGACCGCGCACCTCGCCCCCTCCACCCGCCGCCTCCGCTACTCCACCGCCGCCGCCTTCCTCACGTGGGCCCACCAAATCGGCGCCGCCACGGTGGACCTGACCGGCATGCTCCCCGGCGTGCACGCCGGCGCTCCTGCGACGAACAGGTCGAACAGATCAGCCCGAAGAGGAGGTCGTTCGTGACCGGCCAACTGAAGGCAGTAGTCCCGCCCGAGAAGGCCGGTGTCCTCAGGCGGGCCTATGCCGCGCTCGTCACGATGCGCGTCGCGAAGATGATCTCCCGACACATCAACTGGAAGCTCGACCCATGGCTCCTGCGCGTCAGCGGAGGACGACTCGCCACCACACTGATGTTCCGCTCTGCAGTCCTCGAGACCCGAGGTGCCCAGACCGGTCTCGCACGTCGTCACGCGATCATCTACTTCCACGACGGTGATCGGGTCACGATCTTCGCGTCGAACGCCGGCTCCCCCCACCATCCCAGCTGGTACCACAACCTCTGCGCGAGTCCCCTCGTCACCTTCGGCGGCCAGGCGATGCGCGCGGACATCGTCGAGGACGAGAGCGAACGGGAACGACTCAGCCAGATGGGTGACCGTGTCTTCCCCGCATTCGAGACATACCGGCAACAGGCCGCGCGCACCGGCCGGGAAGTACCGATCGTCCAGCTGTCGCTACGGACCTGACGCCGCCAGAGCGATCCCCGCTGCCCTCGACGAGTGCGCCCATCGTGACGACCGCCTCGGAGCATGACCGGGCGATCCCGATCATCGTCCGCACGGCCACCACGACGCTGGGTGTGCGCGGTATCGCTCCCCCGGACTCACCTGCGCCTGCGCAGCAATCGCGCCGCTGTGCGACTCGGGCCGGTGCGCGTGCTTGGGAATCAGGCCTTGGCGGCTCGTCGACGGCTCTTCTCGGCGCACCGGCAGCGCCAGAGAGCGCCCGACCGTTCGGGGGTGTCCGACGGCCCGTTTCACGAGATCCGGAGCAGGGGACCGCACGCCAGCTCCGGCTGCTCCTGATCGAGATGGCGATAACCCCATCCAGCGGGCCAGACGGGAAGCCCAAGAGCCGCCAGGACCGCCCGATGGGCCTCCTCGGCGAACACGACGTCGGTGGTCAAGGCCGTGACAAGAACACCCTCGTCGCCCCGACCCAACGCACTCACGGCTTCCGCCGCGAACACCTCGGGGTCCATCCCGACCGGGCCATCATCGTCGTCCATCTCCTCCATCGCCTCCGGCGGAGCGACGATGGCCGCCCGTGGCTCTCCATTCGTCAGAACCTGGAGGGAGCAGATGTCCGAGTCGAACACGAACACGTCGAGGACCGGTCGATCGAGCGTCGAAGAGATCTGCCGGGCTCCGAGGCCTGCCCCCGGCGACTCCTCGTCATCTCGAGCGAACGCCACCACCACACCGTTCAGCGCCGGCGAGACGAACGCCTTCGCTGGCCCGAGGGCCGACACGACCTGCTCGCTCGTGACACCCACGACAACCGCGTTCGAGTACGTGCTCCCCATGAGCAGGCCCCTCCCATCAACACGGATCTCCGCTTCTCCCGTCGCAGGGTAGGGCAACCCATCGGAGCCAGCGGCCCAGTAGCTGCTCGGCGTGGCATGCTCGGCCGGGTGTTGACGTCACTGCCTCGGATCATGCGGCTGGATCTGGCGGTGGTGACCCTGCCCGACTGGCATCCCGAAGCACACGCCGGGCGGTCGTCTCCCGTCTACGGGTACGTGATCGACCACCCGGACGGGGCCATCGTGGTGGACACGGGCGTTGGCGAGGGCAACGAACTCATCGACCAGGTATACGAGCCGCAGCTCCTGCGGTTGGGCGACGCCCTGGAGGCGGTGGGCGTCGACCAGACCTCGGTCGTCGCCGTCGTCAACAGCCACCTCCACTTCGATCACTGTGGCCAGAACCCGATGCTCTACGGCTCGGAGGTGCCGTACTTCGTGCAGCGGCTGGAGGTCGTCGAGGTCGAACGGGATCCGTTCTACACCGACGCCGAATGGGCCCTCCCGCCACTGGCGCAGCGCCGGCTCCTCGACGGGGACCTCGCCATCGCCGAGGGCGTGACGGCCTTGTCGACACCCGGTCACACGGCGGGTCACCAGTCCGTGCTCGTCGAGTCGACCGAACAACGGGTGATCATCGCCGCGCAGGCGGTCTGGAGCTCCCGTGAGTTCGTGGACGAAGAGGCCACCCCATCCAACGTCGATGCCGAAGAGCGGCGGGCCGCGGCGGTCGATTCCATCCGCCGGCTCAAGGCCTTGCGGCCAGAGGTCGTGCACTTCAGCCACTGCGCCGCGTACCGACCCGACGAGGCCGGCGAGTAGTCCGAGCCGGGGGCCGCGCCGAGTCGGACCGACGGCGGTGCGGGCGATCAACGGTGCTGGTCGATGAGGATCACGTTGCCGTCGGGGTCGGCGATGGTGAAGCTGGCCGGCCCACTCGCCGTCTCGCCCGTGGAGTCGTCCCCACATTCGATGCCGGCCGCCCGCAGCTGATCGACGAGCACTCGCACGTCGGTGAACTCGTCGGCCGGCTCGGCGACGCCCACCCAGCCGGGGTTGAAGGTCAGGATGTTCGACTCGAACATGCCGTGGAACAGGCCGATCACCGTCGACTGGTTGACCATGATGGTCCAGGACTCACCGTCACCGCCGACCATCTGGAACCCCAGCTTCTGGTAGAACGCCTGCGAGGCGGCCATGGCCTTGACTGCGAGACTGATCGAGAATGCGCCCAGGTCCATGGTGCTCCTTCGGTTTGGAAGGTCCCCAAACTACTGCTGCGGTCGGCCGGCCACCGGCGGGCGAAGAGATGGAGGCGCAGTCGAGCAGCACGGCCGTCTCCGTGACCGCCGAAGGATCCTGGTCCCGCGTTGGTCGGCGCCGAGCGCGACCAACGCGCGCCAGACGGTGCGATCGGGCTCGGGGCCCGGCGTAGGCGCCCGGCCGGCTGAGCCAGGCACCGGCCGGAACCCATCCGTTCCTCCTTGCCGCCGCGCCTCGGGCCGAGCGGGTCAGGCCAGCTCCGCGTCCAGGAAGGCGACGATGTCGGCCACGGTCTCCCGGGCTTCGCGCAACACGGGGACCACGATGGGCCACACGTGGAACAGACCGGTCGACCGCCGCAGGGTCACACGGCCACCGAGGCCTCGAACCCGCTCGGCCAATCCCAGGGCGTCGTCCAGCAGGATCTCCGAGTCATCCACGGTCACGAACAGCGGCGGCAGTCCGGTCAGATCAGCGTGGATGGGCGACAGCTCCGGGTCCGACCGATCGTGCGAACCCGCGTAGCACGCGGCGGCGTATCGCAGCGCGTCCGCGCTGAGCATGTCGTCGGCGGTGTCGTTCCTGGCGACGCTCGGGGCCGAACCGCTCAGGTCGGTCCACGGTGACAGCAGCACCGCGGCAGCCGGCATCGCCAGGCCCGTCGTCCGGGCCCGCACCAGCATGGCCAGGGCCAGGCCGCCTCCGGCCGAATCACCGGCCACGGCGATCGCGGCCGGATCGACACCAGCCTCGAGCAACGCCCGATAGGCGCCGACGGCATCGTCCACCGCTGCCGGATAGGGGTTCTCGGGGGCCAACCGATACTCCGGGACGACAACGTTGGCTTCGAGTGCCCTGGCCAGGTGCCCGGTGAGGCTGCGGTACATCTTGGGCGAGCCGGCAAGGTAGTAGCCGCCGTGCAGGTACAGCAGGTGGCGGGTCGCACCGGTCACCCGCAGCATCTCGCCGCCCGCCCGACCGAACTCACCCGGTCCGATGACCTGCCGCTCGATGCCCCGGCGCGGGAACGTCGGCACCGGCTGGCCGCTCGTCCGTCGCCGGAGCCGGGTCACGAACCGTTCGTCCACCTCGGTCGGCTTGATGATCCGCCGCAGGCCGCGGCGGATGATGCGGGCGCCGATCGAAGCCATCGCTCACTCTGACACACGCCAGCGACCGAGCCCGCTGTCGGCAACCCGACGCCACCGAGGCGACAACGCCACCCGCCGGGGAGGCCCGTGATCACGAGCCGGCACCGGGTTGTGGCGGCCGCTCCTGATCGCCCAGCGTCACCTCGTGGAGGAGTCCGTCGGTGACGTCGTAGACGAAACCGCGAATGTGGTCCTTGTGGGGTACGAAGGGCGTCATGTACAGCCGCTGGATCGACTGCCGGACATCGGCGTAGGGGTCCGAGAAGCTCTCGAGCGACCACCAGGGCCTCACCCCGAGCTCGGCCTCCAGCTCCACTCGGAAGTCGGCCTCGTCGACCTTCTGCAACCCGCAGTCGGTGTGGTGCACGAGGACGATCTCACGCGTTCCGAGAAAGCGTTGCGAGAGGCACAACGACCGGATCACGTCGTCGGTGATCACCCCGCCGGCATTTCGGATGATGTGCGCATCGCCGTTGGACAGGCCGAGAATGGCGAACGCGTCGATGCGCGAGTCCATGCAAGCCACGATGGCGAGGTGCCGCTGCGGTTGGACCTGCAGCGCGTCGTCGTGGAAGTCACTCGCGTATCGGGCGTTGGCGGCCAGCAGGTCGTCGGTACTGGGGGTGAAGGTCATCGCAGGCTGGGTCTCCTCTTGACGGGCGCTCGCCCTCGGGGTGAGCACATGATGGACGGTGCCGAGTGGATCGTTCACCGGGTTTCTCCTCGGCGATGTTTGCGATCCTCGACCGGGGCCAACTCGTCGATGTCGAGTCGGCCCCTCGGCGTGGTTCGGTGTACGGCGCGAAACAGGAGGTGGACGCCGACCGGCAAGGTGAGAATCAGGGCGGCTCCGGCGACGGCCATCTCGGCCGCGCCGCTCCACCCGATCTCGACGCCGGCACCGGCGGCCACCAGGAGGAAGGCGACCGGACTGGCCTTGCCCGCGGCGTGGAACCGGGCGTACGAGGTCTCGAACCGGAGGAGCCCGATGCCGGCCAGCACCGCCGTCACACTGCCCGCGAGAACGAGCGCCGAGGCCAGCGGGTTCATGCCCGGTCCCCCTCGCGTTCGATGAACCGGCTGGCCGCCACCGTGGCCGTGAACCCGACGATGGCGATGACGATGAGCAGGTCGAGATTGGTGGTGTCGGCGGAGTCGGCCGCATCGACGGCGATGGCACCCATCAACGACATCAGCACCACGTCGAGGGCCACGACTCGATCAGCGAGCGTGGGACCCCGCAGCAGGCGAACCCCGGCACACGTCGCGGTGAGGATGAACGCGCCGAGGGCGAGGCCGACGATCATGGCCGACCCCCCGCCCCTGCGGGATGGTCGACGGGAAGACCAGCGCAGGCCAGGGCGGCCAGATCCTGCACGTGGGCGGTGACCGCGGCCCGACGGTCGGCGTGCAACAGGTGCATGTAGAGCGTCCCGGTGTCGGGGTCGGCATCGACCACGGCGCTACCGGGCGTGACGGTGACGGCCACGATCAGCAGGAGGAGGTGGGTACGCGTGTCGACGGGAACCCGTACCGCGATGATCGCTTCGTCGGTGCGGTTGACCGGACGAATGATCTCCCGGGCCACGCTCACGGTGGACGTGACCAGGTCGGTCGCCACCAGCGCGCCGAAGCGCAGCAGCGGCACGACACGGATACGGCCACGGCCCGGCGTCGCGATGGTAGTCCCGCTGACGAGCGCGGCCAGGACGACACCGGACGCCAGATTGGCCACCGACGCCTCGCCCCACAGCGCGCACCAGGCGAACACCAGTGAAGCGATGGTGACCAGGCGGCGAGTCGTGATCCTCCTCATCAGCCGAGGACCTCCGCCACATAGCTGGTGGGGTCGATCAGGTCGGTTGCCGCCCGTTGGCTCATCTCCCACAGCGGACCGGCGAAGACCGCGATGGCCAGTGTTGCGGTGACCGCCGTGGCGGTCGCCACGCTCATGAGCCGACGACCCGCAGGACGGAGGTCGGCCGACCCCGCCGGGGGGACTCCCGCCCCATTCGCCACGGGTGAGCCCCAGAACACGCCGAGCCAGATCTTCGCCATCGACAGCAGCGTGAGGATGCTGCCCACCAGGGCGACCACGACGATGGGGATGGCCACGGCGTCGATCCCGGCGTCGACGAGCGCGAGCTTGGCCACGAAGCCCGAGAAGGGCGGCAGGCCGGCCAGACTGAGCGCCGAGAGCGCGAACATGAGGGCGATGAAGCCCCGACGAGCGGCGAGTCCGCTGACTCGATCCAACGCCGAGGTGCCGGCTTCCACCTCGATCATCCCGCCCACGAGGAAGAGCACCGTCTTGATCGGGATCTGGTGCACCAGGAACAGGATGGCACCGGCAACGCCCGCCACGGTGAAGAGCCCGAGCCCCATGAGCATGTAGCCGATCTGGCTCACGATGTGGAACGACAGGATGCGCTTGACGTCGTCCTGGGCCAGCGCCCCGGCGACGCCGACGAGCATGGTCAGACCGGCCAACACCAGCAGCACCGGACCCAGCGCGTCCATACCGGTGAGGACGTGAAACCGGATGAGGGCATAGACACCGATCTTGGTGAGCAGACCGGCGAACACCGCCGTGATCGTGGTCGGTGCCGTCGGGTAGCTGTCGGGCAGCCACGAGAAGAGGGGGAAGATGGCCGCCTTCGTCCCGAAGACCACCAGGAACCACAGCCCGATGCCCATCCGAAGCCCATCATCGAGGGCCGGGATCCGCTCGGCCAGCAGCGCCAGGTTCACCGTGCCGGTCGCCGAGTAGACGAAGGCCACGCCGACCAGGAAGAGAGTCGAGGCGAACAGGTTCATCACCACGTAGGTCATGCCCGACCGGATCTGACCGCGCTGACCCTGGTGGGTCAACAACACATAGCTCGACACCAGGATCAACTCGAAGGCCACGAACAGAGTGAACAGATCACCCGTGAGGATGGCCAGCACCACGCCGCCGGTCAACACCAGCAGGATCGGCCCGGCCAGACGGGGGTCGGCCCCCCAGGCCGACCGACGTTGCCCGATCGCGAACAGTTCGACCAACAGGATCGTGGCCGTCGCGACGAGCAGGATCAGTGCCGCGAAGAGGTCAGCCACCAGAACGATTCCCAGCCCGGGATCCCAACCCCCGACCCGGACCGCAACCGGCCCATCGGTGTTCACCACGACGAGCAGCCATGCGGCCAGTCCGGTCACGACGGCCAGAGATCCCATGGTGATGATGTCGCGGACGACTTCGTGTCGGGACGAGAGCAGACCGCACATGGCCGCGACCAGCGGCCCGACCACGATGACGGCCACCACGGCGCTCATGGTGCTGCCCCCTCGTCGGCGCCGGGGTGCACGTGCGCCACCCGACGATCCTCGAGATCGTCCTCCACCAAGTCGTCACCGGTGAGCTCGTGTTCACGACGGGCGAGGGCCAGCAAGAACAACGTGAGCCCGAAAGAGATCACGATGGCGGTCAGCGACAACGCTTGGGGCAGGGGATCAGCCATCGAGTCGGTGGCGCTCCGGTTGGCGAGGGGAGCATCGCCGGCCCGGCCCCCCGATGCCAGCAGCGCGAGCACGGCCGCATGACCGAGCAGCGAGAACCCGAGCACGATCCGACTCAGGGTTCGGGCGGTGATCAGGTACGTTCCCGTGGCGGCCAGTGCGGCCGCGGCGAAGATGACGGCGGCACTCATGGGTGACCACGCCTCACCGGTGGCGACGACGGCTGGCTCAGCGGCTCCGCTCCCAGTCCGTCGAGGACGGCGATCACCATCCCCACGACGACCAGCACCACGCCGGCATCGAACACCAGGGCGGTCCCCGCCTTGATCTTCCCCAGCGCCGGCACGGTGGTCTCCACCACGGCCTGGTCCAGAAGGGGCGAGCCGACCACGACCGGGGCCAGGGCGACGAGTCCGGCCACGATTCCTCCGGCGGTCAACAGACCGGTGGCGTGTGTGGGTCGCTGGAGGCCGGCCATGGTGCGCAGCGCCACCACGGCGCCCAGTACGAGGCCCGCGGCGAAGCCGCCGCCCGGCCGGTTGTGTCCGGCGAAGAACAAGAAGGCGGCCACGGTCAGCGCCAGTGGGCTGGCGGCCCGGACACCCAGTCGCACGATGGGAGACGTGGAGGCGATCACGCGAGCTCCTCGCCGAGCGGGGGATCGGCGCGGTGGCGCCCGGCTCGGGCCAACGCCATCACCCCGGCCGCGACGACGACCAGGACGACGATCTCCCCCAGGGTGTCGAGGGCCCTGATGTCGGTGAGGATCACGTTGACGATGTTGTTGCCGCCGCCCTCCTCGACCGATGCCTCCCGCAGCGGGAGGGGCGGACGTTCGGGGCCGGTGGCGGTGGCCGCCAGCCCGATGGCCACGCCTGCGCCGACCAGACCAGCCACCCCGATGCGGATCCCTCGCCAGACGCTTCCCACCGGCGGGAAGCGACGGGCGAGCTGACCGAGCCCGATCACGAACCCGACGACGACCACCGTCTCGACCAGCAACTGGGTCAGGGCCAGATCGGGGGCACCCTGGACAAGGAAGAGGCCGGAGACACCGATGCCGACCGCCCCCAGACTCAGCGCCGCACCGAGACGCGAGCCAACCGTGGTCGCCGTGAGCGCCGCCGCCACCACGAGCACGGCCAGAACGGCCTGGACGGGGCTGTCCCACGCATGGAGCACATCGCGGTCGAGGGCCAGTAGGAACGGTGCCGTGGCCAAAGCCGCGGTGGCGGCCATCGTGGTGAGGTACACCGGCAGCGAGCCGTGCTGGACGCGGCCGGTGATCAGCCGGGCGACGACCAGCGTGCCATCGGTGAGGTGGTCGACGACTGCCGCGCCCATCGGAGCGGGAGCGGGCTCGGTCCGGCGATGAGATACCAGGCCGGCGAGCACCCCGATGGCGACGACGACCATCGACACGCCGAGCGCCTCCGTCGGTCCGGGCCACCGCACCAGGTCGTACACCTCGGCCTTGGCGTTCACCTGGGTGGCCGCCGAGCGGACCACCTCGCTGACCGTGCCGAGGAAGAAGAAGCCGGCCACACTGAGAAGGCCCAACGTCACCGACGGCACCGTCATCCTCACCCGCCCACGGGCGACCGGGGTCGGACTGCCGGTCCCCGTGAACAGACCGAGGAGCAGCCGCAGCGTGTAGGCCACGGTGAGCACGGAGCCGATGATGACGACGCCTCCGCCGACCCACGCCTCCGCACCGGACAGACCGAGGACGGCCTCGATGGCCGCCTCCTTGGCCGGGAAGCCGAGCAGCGGGGGGAGGCCCGCCATCGACGCCCCGGAGACGACGGCCACCGCGGTGGCCAATGGCATCGACCGCCACAGGCCGGAGAGCTCTCGAATGTCGCGCGTCCCAGTACGGACATCGATCTCCCCCACCACCATGAAGAGCGCCGCCTTGAACACCGCGTGGGCCAACAGGATCGACACTGCGGCGAACATTGCCTTCCCGGTCCCCACGGAGAGCAGGGCGATCATGAGACCGAGCTGGGAGATGGTGCCCCACGCCAGGATGAGCTTGGCGTCGACGTGACGCAGCGCGCCCCGGGCGCCCCAGATCATGGACGTGAGGCCGAGGCTCAGGCCCATCACCTTCCAGAGCGGCTGATCGACGAACACCGGCGAACCCAGTGCCACCAACAGGACCCCGGCCTTGACCATGGTGGCCGAGTGCAGATAGGCGCTCACCGGCGTGGGAGCAGCCATGGCTCCGGGCAGCCACACGTGGAACGGCACCTGAGCCGACTTGGTGGCCGCCGCCACCATCACGAGCACCGCAGCCACTGCGGCGCTGGTCCCGGCGGCCGCCGACATCTCGCTCAGCCGGCTGGTACCGGTGACGTCGGCCACCAGGACGAACCCGGCCAGCAGGCTGAGGCCGCCCGACGCGGTGACGAGCAGCGCCCGTCGGGCCGCGACCCGCACGTCCGGATCGGCGTGCTTGTGACCGACCAACAGGAACGACGTGATGGACGTCAGTTCCCAGAAGATGAAGAGGGTCCAGATCGAGTCGGCCCAGACCAGACCGACCATGGCCCCGCTGAACGCCACGAGGGTCGCGGCGAATCGGCCGAGGCCGGGTGCATCGGCGGCGAAGTAGCCGGCGGAGTAGACGAAGACCCCCACGCCGATGCCGGCCACGATGAGGCTCATCAGTGCTGCGAGCGGGCCCACGGAGAACGTCAGGCTCAGGTCGAGGCCCGCCACCCATACCAGGTCGGCGGTGACGGGCTCATCGCCACCCAGACCAAGCACCGACCATGCGGTCGTGGCCCCGGCCGGGACCACCGCCACCGTGAAGGCGTGGCGCCCCAGTCGATGACCGAACGCGGCAAGGGCGACGGCGATCGATGCGTACAGGAGCAGCAGGAACCAGATCATGCGTCCGCAGTGACGATGTGTCGGTCCACGGAA